>NZ_JBSFPX010000167.1:0-16997 GCF_053588415.1 Mycobacterium sp. NPDC003449 | reverse complement strand
CGGTGATCGCCGACGCCGGCGACACCACCTATCTCAACCCGGCCGGGCAGTCCTGGGCCGCCACCGCGGGATCCGGTGACGTGCTCTCCGGGATCATCGGCGCGCTGCTGGCCGCGGGATTGCCGCCCGGTGAGGCGGCCGCGGCGGGCGCCTTCGTGCATGCCCGCGCCGCCAACCTGTCCGCGGCCGATCCGGGCCCGGCCCCGGCGCCGACCTCGGCGTCACGCATCCTCGCCCACGTCCGCGCCGCCGTCGCATCCCTGTAACGAGAGGATTTGTCATGTCGCCCAAGCACACTCGTGCCCCGCACATCTCGCCGGCCTACACCGGCCGGTTCGCGATGGCGCCGGTTCCGCAGCTGCGCCTGCCGGATGAGGCGATGGATCCCGCCACGGCATACCGGTTCATCCACGACGAGCTGATGCTCGACGGCAGTTCCCGGCTGAACCTCGCCACCTTCGTCACGACCTGGATGGACCCCGAGGCCGAGAAGCTGATGGCCGAGACCTTCGACAAGAACATGATCGACAAGGACGAGTACCCGGCCACGGCCGCGATCGAGGCCCGCTGCGTGAACATGGTCGCCGACCTCTTCCACGCCGAGGATCTGCGCGCCGACGACCCGTCCAGCGCCGTCGGGGTGTCCACGATCGGTTCCAGCGAGGCCGTCATGCTGGCCGGGCTCGCGATGAAATGGAAGTGGCGTGACCGGGTCGGTGACTGGAAGGGACGCACCCCGAATCTGGTGATGGGCTCCAACGTCCAGGTGGTGTGGGAGAAGTTCTGCCGGTACTTCGACGTCGAGCCGCGCTATCTGCCGATGGCCGAGGACCGCTACGTCATCACCCCCGAGCAGGTGCTCGACGCGATCGACGAGGACACCATCGGTGTCGTCGCGATCCTGGGCACCACCTACACCGGTGAGCTGGAACCGATCGCCGAGATCTGCGCGGCCCTGGACAAGGCGGCCGGCGACGGCAGGCCCGACGTGCCGGTGCACGTCGACGCGGCCAGCGGCGGATTCGTCGTCCCGTTCCTGCACCCCGAACTCGAATGGGATTTCCGGCTGCCGCGGGTGGTGTCGATCAACGTCAGCGGCCACAAATACGGGCTGACCTATCCGGGTATCGGCTTCGTGGTGTGGCGCAGCAAGGAGTATCTGCCCGAGGGCCTGGTGTTCCACGTCAACTACCTCGGCGGCGATATGCCCACCTTCACCCTGAACTTCTCCCGGCCCGGCAATCAGGTGGTTGGCCAGTACTACAACTTCCTGCGGCTGGGCCGGGCCGGCTACACCCAGGTGATGCAGTGCCTGGCCCAGACGGCGCGCTGGCTTGGCGATGAGCTGCGCGACAGCGAACACTTCGAGCTGATCACCGACGGTTCGGCGATCCCGGTGGTCAGCTTCCGGCTGAAGGGCGATCCCGGCTACACCGAGTTCGACGTGTCCCAGGCGCTGCGGGCCTACGGCTGGCAGGTCCCGGCCTACACCATGCCCGAGGGCGCCACCGACGTCGTCGTGCTGCGGGTCGTGGTGCGGGAGGGCTTCTCGGCGGACCTGGCCCGCGCGCTCAAGGACGACACCATCACCGTGCTGGCCCACCTGGACAAGCTCAAACCGAACGGCCAGTTCGACGAGGTGCAGCCGTTCGCCCACTAACTTCGTAGGCATGCTGCTGTGGATCAACGGGCCATTCGGTGTCGGTAAGACGCAGACCGCCTACGAACTGCACCGCCGCCTGCCCGGCAGCGTGGTCTGCGATCCCGAGTTCGTCGGGTATGGGCTGCACCGCGCGATGCCACGGCAGTTGCGCGCCGACTTCCAGGACATGCCGGCCTGGCGGCAGGGTGTCTTCGAGGTGCTCGACTTCACGCTGCGCCGGCACGGCGGGCCGGTCATCGCGCCGATGACCGTCATCGAACCGCGGTATTTCGCCGAGACGGTCGGCCGGCTGCGCGATGCCGGTCATCCGGTGTTCCATTTCGCGCTGTTGGCGCGGCGGGAGACGGTGCTCAACCGGTTGGCCGATCGCGGGCTGGGCCTGGGTGGACTGCTGCGCCGGGCGGGCAGGCAGGAGCTGATGCTGCGCAGGGAGGCCTTCGCCGTGGAGCGGCTCGATCGCGGGCTGGAGAACCTCGCGCTGCCGGAGTTCGCCGACCAGGTCTGGACCGACACCCGCACCATCCCCGACGTGGCGACGCACATCGGCGCCGTCGCCGGTGTCCCGCTGCTGCCGAACACCGATGGGGCGGTGCGGGCCGGGCTGCGTCGGGTGGCCGTCACTGCGCGACATATCCGCCTGTGAGCCGAGCGCCGAGGGCCCGCTCGGCCGGTTCTGGGACAATGGTCGGCGGTGATATGACAATGCAGACGACCGAACTCACACCATCGCTCACGCCGCAGGTATCGGCGCAGGCTGTGGTCGATCTCGGCGCGATCCAGCACAACGTGCGGGTACTGCGCGAACATGCCGGTTCGGCGCAGGTGATGGCGGTGGTCAAGGCCGACGGTTACGGCCACGGCGCCGTCCCGGTCGCCGAGGCGGCGCTCGCTGCGGGCGCCGCCGAGATCGGCGTCGCGACCATCCCCGAGGCGCTGGCGCTGCGCGCGGCCGGGATCACGGCACCGGTGCTGTGCTGGCTGCACCCGCCCGGCACCGACTTCTCGCCCGCGGTGGCCGCCGATGTCGAGGTGGGGTTGTCCTCGGTGCGCCAACTCGACGAGGTGCTGGCGGCGGTGTCGAGCACCGGCCGCACCGCCACGGTCACCGTCAAGGTCGACACCGGGCTCAGCCGCAACGGGGTCAGCGCGGCCGACTATCCGGCGATGCTGGCCGCGCTGGGCCGGGCCGAGGCCGACGGGGCGATCCGGGTGCGCGGCATCATGAGCCATCTGGTGCACGGCGACGATCCGGGCAACCCGTTCAACGGGCTGCAGGGTGAGCGGCTGACCGAGATGCGCGGGCTCGCGCAACGCCACAGTGTGACGTTCGATGTCGCGCATCTGTGCAACTCGCCTGCCGCGATGACCCGCCCCGACCTGACCTACGACATGGTCCGGCCGGGCATCGCGGTGTATGGCCTTAGCCCGATCCCGGAGCGCGGCGATATGGGGTTGCGCCCGGCGATGACCCTGAAATGTCCTGTCGCGCTGGTGCGCTCGGTGCGCGCCGGCGACGGGGTATCCTACGGGCATCTGTGGATCGCCGACCACGACACCACCCTGGCGCTGCTGCCGATCGGGTACGCCGACGGTGTCTACCGCTCGTTGAGTGGGCGCATCGACGTGCTGATCAACGGCAGGCGCCGGCGCGCGGTCGGACGGATCTGCATGGACCAGTTCGTCGTCGACCTCGGACCGGATGCCTCCGACGTCACCGAAGGCGACGAGGCCATCCTGTTCGGGCCGGGGACCCGCGGCGAGCCGAGGGCCCAGGATTGGGCCGATCTGCTCGGCACCATCCACTACGAGGTGGTCACCAGCCCGCGGGGCCGGGTGTCCCGCAGCTATGTGCAGGCGGGTCCGCGCCGTTGAGTGGCAATGCCCGCTGGCTCGCGGGGGCGGCCGGGCTGACCGCTGTCGGAACCGTGGCCGGAGTGTCGGTCGCCCGGTCGCTGGGCCGCCGGATCACGGTCGAGGATCCGTACGCCGGTGAGGATTTCGAACTACTCGACGCCGACCGCAGCTCGGTCGTCACGACCCCGGACGGGGTGCCGCTGGCGGTGCGGGAGGTCGGCCCCGACGATGCGCCGCTCACCGTGGTGTTCGCCCACGGCTTCTGCTTGCGGATGGGGTCGTTCCACTTCCAGCGGGCCCGGCTCGCCGAGCAGTGGGGCGCGCAGGTCCGGATGGTGTTCTACGACCAGCGCGGTCACGGCCGGTCCGGGGCCGCATCACCCGACACCTACACGGTGGATCAACTCGGACGTGACCTGGAATCGGTTCTGGCGGTGACGGTTCCACGAGGGCCCGCGGTCCTGGTCGGCCACTCGATGGGCGGTATGACGGTGTTGTCGCACGCCAGGCAGTACCCGCGGCGCTACCCGTCACGGGTCGTCGGGGTGGCACTCATCGCATCGGCCGCCGAGGGGGTGTCGCGGTCGCCGCTCGGCGAGATCCTGCGCAACCCGGCGCTGGAGGCGGTCCGCTTCGCCGGGCGGTACGCGCCGAAAACCATGCGCCGCACCCGCGGTGCCACCAGGGGGGTGATCGCCCCGATCCTGCGGGCCGCATCCTACGGCCATGAGCGGATCAGCCCCAGCGTGGTGGAGTTCTCCGAGCGGATGATGCACGAGACCCCGATCGCCACGCTGGTGGAGTTCTTGCACGCCCTCGAGGTGCACGACGAGACCGCCGGGCTGGCGGCGCTGGCGAAAGTACCCGCGTTGGTCGCCTGTGGTGACCGGGATCTGCTCACCCCGATGGAATACTCGGAGGCCATGGCCGCGCAACTGCCGAGGGCCGAGTTGCTGATCGTCGGGGGCGCGGGCCATCTGGTGCAACTGGAGGAGCCCGAGGTGATCGACGACGCACTGGTCCGTCTGGTCGAGCGGGCCACCCCGTCCAAGCTGGTGGCGCTGACCCGGCGGGTACGGAACCGGGTCAGGTCCCGTGGCTGAGCGCGGCGCCGGTACGGCGCAGCTGGCCACCGCCGAGGACACCGTCGCGTTGGGGGCGGCACTGGGCGAGGGGCTGCGGGCCGGCGATGTGGTGGTGCTGTCCGGGCCGCTGGGAGCGGGAAAGACGGTGTTGGCCAAGGGGATCGCGAAAGCGATGGACGTCGACGGGCCGGTGGTGTCGCCGACGTTCGTGCTGGCCCGGGTGCACCGGCCGCGTCGGCCGGACCGGCCGGCCATGGTGCACGTCGACATGTACCGCCTGCTCGACCATCCCGGCGCCGATCTGCTCGGTGAACTCGACGCCCTCGACCTCGACACCGACCTCGACGATGCGGTCGTGGTGGTGGAATGGGGTGAGGGCCTGGCCGAACGCCTGTCCGATCACCACCTCGACATCCGGATCGAACGGGATTCCCGCACCGAGGCGCGGGCCGTGACCTGGCAGTGGAGCGGCCCGTGACCCCGCGCATCATCCTGACCATCGACACCGCGACCCCTTCGGTCGGTGCGGGTGTCGTCCGCC
The DNA here is from genome assembly GCF_053588415.1 of Mycobacterium sp. NPDC003449. NCBI lineage: Bacteria > Bacillati > Actinomycetota > Actinomycetes > Mycobacteriales > Mycobacteriaceae > Mycobacterium > Mycobacterium sp. NPDC003449. Next base: position 11,854 of record NZ_JBSFPX010000167.1, on the reverse strand, counting down.
GCTCCGGCGACGGGACACCGCGCACGGTCGCCGAGCGGGTGACCGTCGACCCCCGCGCACACGCCGAGCAGCTCACCCCCAATGTGCTGGGTGCCCTTGCCGATGCCGGGATCTGGGTCGCCGATCTCGACGCGGTCGTCGTCGGCTGCGGTCCGGGGCCGTTCACCGGGCTGCGGGTGGGGATGGCCAGCGCCGCGGCGTTCGGGCATGCGCTGGGTATCCCGGTGCACGGGGTGTGCAGCCTCGACGCGATCGGCGGGCACACCACCGGTGAGGTGCTGGTGGTGACCGACGCCCGGCGCCGCGAGGTGTACTGGGCCCGCTACCGCGACGGTGTGCGCATCGACGGTCCGGCCGTCAACGCGCCCGACGATGTGCCGGGCGGTGCGGTGTCGGTGACCGGTTCGCCCGCGCACACCGCGCTGTTCGACCTGCCCAAGCTGGACGTGGCGTACCCCACGCCGGCGGGGCTGGTCGCCGCCGTCGCGGATTGGGGCGCCCCCGAACCGCTGGTCCCGCTGTACCTGCGCCGTCCCGACGCTAAACCCCCTGCGGCGGTGCGGAAATGACGATCGAGTTCGATGCGCTGACCCGGGCGGATGCGGCGCGCTGCGCCGAGCTGGAGGCCAAGCTGTTCGTCGGCGACGATCCGTGGCCGGCCCGGGCGTTCCTCGGCGAACTGGCCGCCAAGCACACCCGCTACCTCGCCGCCCGCAGTGACGGCAGGCTGGTCGGCTACGCCGGGATCGCCCGGCTGGGCCGGGTCCGCCCGTTCGAGTACGAGATCCACACCATCGGCGTCGATCCGGACTTCCAGGGCCTTGGTATCGGCCGCAGCCTGCTCGGTCTGCTGCTCGATTATGCCTCGGACGGAACGGTTTTCCTGGAGGTCCGCACCGACAACCTGCCGGCGATCACGCTGTACGAGAGCGCCGGCTTCGTCAACGTCGGCCTGCGCAAACGGTATTACCGGGCCAGCGGGGCCGACGCCTACACCATGCAGCGTCTGCCCCAGGGGGACCCGACGTGATCATCCTGGCCATCGAGAGTTCGTGTGACGAAACCGGGGTCGGCATCGCCGAGCTCAGCTCTGAGGGTGCGGTCACCCTCCTCGCCGACGAGGTCGCCTCCAGTGTCGACGAGCACGCCCGGTTCGGCGGCGTCGTACCCGAGATCGCCTCGCGCGCGCACCTGGAGGCGCTCGGGCCCACCATGCGCCGGGCGCTGCGGGCCGCCGGAATCGAGCGGCCCGATGTCGTCGCGGCCACCATCGGGCCCGGCCTGGCCGGGGCGCTGCTGGTCGGGGTGGCCGCGGCCAAAGCCTATGCGGCGGGCTGGAATGTGCCGTTCTACGCGGTCAACCATCTCGGCGGGCATCTGGCCGCCGACGTCTACGACCACGGTCCGCTGCCCGAGAGTGTGGGCCTGCTGGTGTCGGGCGGGCACACCCACCTGCTGCACGTCCGCTCGCTCGGCGAGCCGATCGTCGAAATGGGCAGCACCGTCGACGATGCCGCCGGGGAGGCCTACGACAAGGTGGCCCGACTGCTCGGCCTGGGTTATCCGGGCGGGCGGGTGCTCGACGAGTTGGCCCGCACCGGCAACCGCGACGCCATCGCGTTCCCGCGGGGGATGACCGGGCCTCGTGACGAGCCGTACGCGTTCAGCTTCTCCGGTCTCAAAACCGCGGTCGCCCGCTACGTCGAAGCCAACCCGGACGCGGCGCAGGCCGATGTGGCGGCCGGGTTCCAGGAGGCGGTAGCCGATGTGCTCACCGCCAAGGCGGTGCGCGCCGCCACCGACCTCGGGGTCTCCACGCTGCTGATCGCGGGCGGGGTGGCCGCCAACTCCCGGCTCCGGGAGCTGGCCGAGGAACGGTGCCGCGCAGCGGGTTTGACCTTGCGGGTGCCGCGGCCCCGGTTGTGCACCGACAACGGGGCGATGATCGCGTCGTTCGCGGCGCACCTGATCGCCGCCGGGGCGGGCCCGTCACCGCTCGACGCGGCCAGCGACCCGGGTCTGCCGGTGGTCAAGGGTCAGGTGGCGTGACCACCGGCCCGGTCGGCATCCCGCAGTCGGTGCGGGCCTCGGTCGGGTGCTGGCTGACCGCGGTGGCCGCGGGCGTCGTCGAGACCGCGATCCACCTGCTGGCCGACCCGGGTTCCGGTGCCGCCGTGCAGATACCGATCCGCATCGCGGTGTACGGGGTGGTCACCGTGGTGATCCTGGCGCTGCGCTGCGGCCGGGCCTGGGCGCGGATCGTGCTGACCGTGCTGCTGGGCGGGGTGGGGCTGTTTTCGCTGCTGGCCGAACCGATCTCGTGGTGGGTATCCGGCGGGGCGCCGGCGGCGTTCCTGGCGGCGGCGGATGCGACGACGCTCGCCGTGGTCGCGGTGCGGGCGGTGCACGTGCTCGCGGTCCTGGTCGGGCTGGTCCTGATGTACCGGCCGCAGGCCAATCGGTTCTTCAGACCGAACACGGTGGAGGAGAAGGTGTCATGACGGGTGTCGAGGCGTTGGCCGACAAGCTGGCGATCACCGAACTGCTGTACCGCTACGCCGAGCTGATCGACTCCGGTGACTTCGACGGCGTCGGCAGGTTGCTGGGCCGTGCCACCTTCGCCGGCACGGCCTCGCAGGCCACATCGGGTGAGCGGGCCATCGCCAAACTGTTCGCGTCGACCACCCGCCGCTACCCCGACCACGGCAACACCCCGCGGACCCGGCACCTGGTGCTCAACCCCATCGTCGACCTCGACGGTGCGCGGGCGCGGGCGCGGTCCACGTTCCTGGTGCTGCAGAACACCGGGAAAGTGGCCCTGGCGCCCATCGTGGCCGGGCGGTATCTCGATACGTTCGCCCGCGACGAGCAGGGCTGGTTCTTCACCGAACGCAGGGTCGATGTCGAGATGCTCGGCGACGTATCGGCGCACCTGATGCTGGATCCGGGCGCGTTCGGCCGGTGAGCGCGGCCGGTGGTCGCGGCCATGGTGTCGTCGTGCGGCAGAAGGCCACCCTTGAGTGCTAGCACTCGCATGTATAGAGTGCTAGGTGGCACGCGGCCAAAACCCCCGGCGCCGGCACCCGCGACGACGGAGCATGGGGCGACGGACGCATGCCGAACACCTGGTAAACGGCATCTGGGACAGTCCCAGATCCACACCCCGACAAGTGGAGGGCTTCCATCGTGGCAGTCAACATCAAGCCACTCGAGGACAAGATCCTCGTTCAGGCCAGCGAGGCCGAGACCACGACCGCTTCCGGTCTGGTCATTCCCGACACCGCCAAGGAGAAGCCGCAGGAAGGCACCGTCGTCGCAGTTGGCCCCGGCCGCTGGGATGAGGATGGCGACAAGCGGATCCCCCTGGACGTTGCCGAGGGCGACACCGTCATCTACAGCAAGTACGGCGGCACCGAGATCAAGTACAACGGCGAGGAGTACCTGATCCTCTCCGCGCGCGACGTGCTGGCTGTCGTCAACAAGTAAAAGCACTCGTGTCCCGCCCCGGAGATCCCCGTGTCAGCACGGGCGGTTTCCGGGGCGGTATGCGTAATAGGGAAAGAATTCTATGAGCAAGCAGATTGAGTTCAACGAAACTGCGCGGCGTGCCATGGAGGCCGGTGTCGACAAGCTCGCCGACGCCGTCAAGGTGACCCTGGGCCCGCGCGGCCGGCATGTGGTGCTGGCCAAGGCCTTCGGCGGACCCCAGATCACCAACGACGGTGTCACCATCGCCCGCGAGATCGACCTGGAGGATCCGTTCGAGAACCTGGGCGCGCAGCTGGTGAAGTCGGTGGCCACCAAGACCAACGATGTCGCCGGCGACGGCACCACCACCGCCACCGTTCTGGCCCAGGCGCTGGTCAAGGCCGGCCTGCGCAACGTGGCCGCCGGGGCCAACCCCATCGCGCTGGGCTCGGGCATCGGCAGGGCCGCCGACGCCGTCAGCGAGGCGCTGCTGGCCGCGGCCACCCCGGTGTCGGAGCAGACCGCGATCGGCCAGGTCGCCACCGTGTCCTCGCGCGACGAGCAGATCGGTGAGCTGGTCGGCGAGGCCATGACCAAGGTCGGCCACGACGGCGTCGTCACCGTCGAGGAGTCCTCGACGCTGAGCACCGAGCTGGAGATCACCGAGGGCGTCGGCTTCGACAAGGGCTTCATCTCGGCCTACTTCGTCACCGACTTCGACCTGCAGGAAGCCGTGCTGGAGGACGCCGTGGTGCTGCTGCACCGCGACAAGATCAGCTCGCTGCCCGATCTGCTGCCGCTGCTGGAGAAGGTTGCCGAGGCCGGCAAGCCGCTGCTGATCGTTGCCGAGGACGTCGAGGGTGAGGCGCTGTCGACCCTGGTGGTCAACTCCATCCGCAAGACGCTCAAGGCCGTCGCGGTCAAGGCCCCGTTCTTCGGCGACCGCCGCAAGGCGTTCCTGGAGGACCTGGCCATCGTGACCGGCGCGCAGGTGGTCAACCCCGATGTGGGTCTGGTGCTGCGTGAGGCCGGCCTGGAGGTGCTGGGTTCGGCGCGACGCGTGGTGGTGTCCAAGGACAGCACCGTGATCGTCGACGGCGGCGGCGCCAAGGACGCCGTCACCGACCGGGTCAAGCAGCTCAAGTCCGAGATCGAGACCACCGATTCGGACTGGGACCGCGAGAAGCTGCAGGAGCGGCTGGCCAAGCTGGCCGGCGGCGTCGCCGTGATCAAGGTCGGTGCGGCCACCGAGACCGATCTGAAGAAGCGCAAGGAAGCCGTCGAGGACGCCGTCGCGGCGGCCAAGGCGGCCGTCGAGGAGGGCATCGTCACCGGTGGCGGAGCGGCCCTGGTGCAGGCCCGTTCGGCGCTGGACAAGCTGCGCGGCGAGGTCTCGGGCGACGAGGCCATCGGTGTCGACGTGTTCTCCGCAGCGCTGTCGGCCCCGCTGTACTGGATCGCCACCAACGCCGGTCTGGACGGCTCGGTCGTGGTGAACAAGGTTCGCGAGCTGCCCAACGGGCAGGGCTTCAACGCCGCCACGCTGACCTACGGCGACCTGGTCGCCGACGGCATCGTCGACCCGGCGAAGGTGACCCGCTCGGCGGTGCTCAACGCGGCATCGGTGGCCCGCATGGTGCTCACCACCGAGACTGCGGTCGTCGACAAGCCCGCTGAGGAAGAGGACGACGGGCACGGCCACCACGGCCACGCCCACTGATTTCTCCGCCGAACAGACACAAAAGTGCCCCATTTCTTCGGATTTGGGGCACTTTTGTGTCTGGTGGCGCCTAGAATCGTTCGCGGATCTCCACCGCTGTCTCGAGCATCTGCCCCGTGCTGGTGAACCAGTCCTGCAAATTGAGATCCACGATGAGTTCGTCGGCGCCGGCCTGCGCCGCGGTCCGGACGTCGTCCATGATCTGGTCGAGGGTGCCGACGAAGGCCGATCGGTCCGGTCCCGCCGGGCGGTCGGTGAAGGTGACGTTTCCGATCACGACCAGCTCCATTCGGCTGGTGTCCCGGCCGTACCCGCAAGCAATGTCCCGGATACGGTTCCAGCTCGCACGCAGCTCTGCGGCTCCGACCGGGCCGGGTGTGCTCAGAAGCGGTAGCCAGCCGTCGGCCCGCCTGGCGATGCGTTGCACGGTCGCCGAACTGGTCCCGCGGCCCAGGTTGTTGCCACCGCCGCCCAGCATCACGGGGATCTTCGAAACCGGTTTGGGCAGCACCGCCGCGTCGTCGATGATGACGCGCGGGCTCTGGAAGGTCACTGGATCCGAGCCCCATACGGCATCGAACACGTCCAGGGTCTCGTCGAGGAAGCGGCCGCGATCCGCTCGGGTGGCGCCGGTGGCCTGGAGTTCATCGGTGGCCCAGCCGATGCCCAACCCCGCGATGATCCGACCGCCGCTGATCTGATCGATCGTGGCCAGCGCCTTCGCCAGCTGGATCGGGGTGTGGAGGGCGGCGATCAGCACGGACGTTCCGAGGCGCACGCGTTCGGTCACCACGGCCGCCGCGGTGAGCACTGCGAGGGGGTCGGCGGCTTGCCGGGAGTGTTCCGGCCATGGCACGGTGGTCCCCGCGTACGGTTCGGCGGGCGTCTGCGGGAAGAGCAGCCGCTCGTACGTCCACACACTGTCGTAGCCGGCCGATTCGGCCGTCCTGGCCGCGTCGACCACGTCGTGTCGTAGGTCCACTCCCAATCTCTGGGGCAGGCGAAGTCCTAGCTTCATCTTTCCAGTGTTGACCTTCACACTGATGTGAAGGTCAAAGGTAAGCTCTGGCACATGCGAATCGGCGAGCTCGCCGCGCGTACCGGCGTCTCCCGCCGGCTCCTGCGCTACTACGAGGAGCAGGGGTTGATCACACCGGGTCGCTCGCGTAACGGGTACCGCGAGTACGCGGACGCCCACCTGCACGTCGTGGAGCAGATCACCGGACTGCTCGACGCCGGGCTGCCGACGCGCATCATCGCGCAGCTGCTGCCGTGTCTGGACCGGTCGCCGTCGGTCTACGTGCCCGACGTGACACCCGAAATGATCGCGACCCTGCGACGCGAACAAGCCAGGCTCTCGCAACGCATCGAGTGTCTGACCCACAACAGGGACGCGATCGCTGATTACGTTGACAAGGTCATCAAGGTCAAGGCGGTGGGGGCCGACGATGACCATTGACGTGCGTTCGGTCGCCGGGCTGGATCTGCACCTGGATCGGTCCGGTGCTCGGGTGCGCGACAGCGTGATGGACGGCGTGCGCGACGCTATCCGTTCGGGCCGGCTGGTTTCGGGCACCCGGCTGCCGTCGAGCCGGGTGTTGGCGGCCGACCTTGGGGTGGCACGAAACACGGTGGCACGCGCCTACGCCGAGCTCATCGCCGAGGGCTGGCTGACCTCACAGCACGGCTCGGGAACCCTGGTTTCCCAACGGGCCGAACAGGTTGTGGCGTCGGTGACCTCGCCGCCGCGAGACCGGGCACCGCGTCGGCTGGATCACGACCTTCGTCCCGGCCACCCCGACCTGTCGTCGTTTCCGCGCGCGGAGTGGAGCCGCGCGGTCAAACGCGCACTGGACTCGGCGCCGTTCGAGGCGTTCGGCTACACCGACACTCACGGGCGGCCCGAACTGCGCCGCGCCCTGGCCCAGTATCTGGGCCGCGCCAGGGGCGTCCGGGCACGACCGTGCAATATCGTCGTGTGCAGCGGGGCCGCCGAGGGCGTGCGTCTCATCGGGCGGGTGCTGGCCGACGCCGGCGTCACCGCTGTGGCGGTCGAGGAGTTCGGGCTGTCGTCGCAGTGGACGTCGCTGAGCCGAGCCGGATTGCGTTGCCTGCCACTGCGAGTGGACAGTCATGGTGCCGACATCGACGCGCTCGGCGGTATGCCGGAGGTGGGCGCCGTGATGCTCACGCCGTCGCATCAGTTCCCGCTGGGCGTCTCATTGCATTCCGACCGGCGCGCAGCGGTCATCGATTGGGCGCGCCGCACCGGCGGCGTGATCATCGAAGACGATTACGACGGCGAGTTCCGCTATGACCGCAGCCCGGTCGGGGCGCTGCACGGCGGTGATCCCGAGCACGTGATCTACCTGGGTACGGCGAGCAAGTCGCTGGCGCCGGGGCTGCGGCTCGGCTGGCTGGTTCTACCGGACCGACTCGTCGACGCGGTAGCGCGGCAGAAGGGTGAAACGGAGGAGACCTCGGGCTTCGTCGACCAGCTGGCGATGGCCGAATTCATCGTTTCGGGCTCCTATGACCGGCACATCCGGACGATGCGTGCCGAATACCGGCGCCGTCGTGAGCAACTCGTCACTGCGGTCGCCGCGTCCTCACCGATGACCTCTGTGGTGGGGATGCCGGCTGGGTTGCACGTGATGCTCGAACTTGCCGGCGTCGACGGGAGCGCGCTGTCGCGTCGACGCGGGTGGCGACGGCTCGGCATCGAGGGCCTCGACCGGTATCGGCATCCGGAGACCACGCGGGAACGCGACGGTCTGGTGATCGGGTATGCCTCGCCGGCGCCGAGCGCGTGGTCGGCGGCCTTGGCGGCCCTGGCCGAGCAGCTGCCATGACCGCCGTGGCCCGCAACTGGCCCCTGCTCGCGGTGCCCAAGTGGCCCACGCTGACCACGATCGCGCAATTAGCGTTGACGGCATGTTGGCCGTAGGAAACCTCAAGATCACCGACCTGCTGGGTGTGACCCCGCCGTCGATCCCCGAAGGCGCACACGCTATGACCCAGCTCATCGAGCTGCCCCCGGCGGACGCCGGGACGGGGCCGCATCGGCATTCGGGCCCGGTATTCGGTTACGTGCTTGCGGGCCGGATCCTCTTTGAGCTGGAGGGGGAGGAACCCACCGAACTCGTTGCGGGTCAGGCATTCTGGGAGCCCGGCGGTGATGTGGTGCACTACCAGATGAGCAACCTGGACCCGGGTGAGTGGAGCCGGTTCCTGGCCGTGTGCATCTGTGCCCCCGGGGTCGACATGATCACCATGCTCGAGCCCGAGGAGATCGTGGCCCGCGATTCCCTGCGCCATCCCAGCGCCCGTCAGTACGCGGACCGATGACCATGCGAGCGATCATCGCGCGCACCCGTGCCGCAGGCGTCGACGGGCTCGCGGCAGGGGAGATGCCCTATCCGCACGCCGCCGAGAACGACGTCATCGTCCGGGTGCACGCGGCCGGCTTCACGCCGGGTGAACTCGACTGGCCCGGCACCTGGACCGACCGTGCCGGAAACGACCGCGCGCCGAGCATTCCGGGCCACGAGGTCTCCGGGGTGGTCGCCGAGCTCGGCTACGGGACGACGGGGCTGGCCGTCGGCCAACGTGTCTTCGGGCTCACCGACTGGTGCCGCAACGGCACACTGGCCGAGTTCGTGGCGGTCGAGGCCCGCAACCTCGCGCCACTGTCGGCCGGAATCGACCACACCGTGGCCGCGGCGTTGCCGATTTCGGGTCTGACCGCTTGGCAGGGACTGTTCGCCCACGGCGGGCTTACGGCCGGTCAGACCGCCCTGATCAACGGCGCGGCGGGCGGCGTCGGATCGCTCGCGGTGCAGTTGGCGCGGGAGGTCGGAGCGCGGGTGATCGGAACCGGTCGCGCGGCCCATCGGGACACCGTCCTCGGACTGGGAGCGGAGGTCTTCGTCGACCTGGATCACGATCGGCTCGAAGGTATCGGTGAAGTGGACCTGGCCTTCGATGTGCTCGGAGGTCAAATACTCTGTCGGTCAGCGGCGTTGGTCCGCTCCGGTGGAACCCTGATCAGCATCGCCGAACCACCGCCGAACCCGCCGGAGAACATCCGGACCGTGTTCTTCGTCGTCGAACCCGACCGGGCGGGGCTCACCGAACTGGAGCGCAGGCTCGGAGACGGGCGGCTGCGCCCGCTCGTCGGAACGATACGCCCCCTCGAGGAGGCCGCTGACGCCTTCGGCCCGACCCATGGTGGCGGTAAGCCGATCATCCAGGTGGCCGATGAGGAACCGGAATCCCTTGCCGAAGAAACAGTATCGTGAGCGTCGACCTCACATATCCCCGCACGGCTGCGGCCGTCGCCGCGCTGTCGGTGGCCGAGCGTTTCTACTCGCCGGCGTTGCTCGGCCACTGTCTGCGCTCCTACCTGTGGGCGGCGGAATATGCTTCGGCGCACGGCATTACGTTCGACGAGGAACTCCTCTATGTGTCGGCGATGCTTCACGACCTCGGTTTGACCGATGCGTTCGACAGCCACCGGGTGGATTTCGAAGAAGCCGGAGGAAGCCTCGCGTGGGTGTTCGGGGTTGCGGCGGGGTGGCCGGCCGAACGGGCCGCCAGGGCCGAGGAGATCATCGTGCTGCACATGCGCCCCGACGTGTCAGCGACCACCGATCCCGAGTCGCATCTGTTGCAGGTCGCCACCAGCTGGGACGTCGCCGGCCGCAGGCCGGAGGAGTTCCCGGCGCAGCTGCGTGCCGCGATACTTTCGCGCCATCCCCGACAAGGATTCGGTGACGAGTTCATCGCATGCTTCGAAGACCAGGCGCGACGCAAGCCGGACAGCGCCGCCGCGGCGTCCATCGGCAGCGACGGCGCCGGACGGATCAGGGCCAACCCACTCGACGGCTAGGCCTGGGATCGGTAATTCCCGAGGGGCTATCCGGCCGATGTGAATCGGTTATCTGACTGAGACCACGACACTTCGCGCGGTGGCGCGGTTTTGACGGCGACAAGCCGACAATGCGGACATGACGGAGCCGACGCGCGGGATCTCGCGTCAGACGTTCCTGCGAGGCGCGGTCGGCGCGCTGGCCGCCGGAGCGGTTTTCGGATCGAGCCGGGCCGGCGCCGAACCGGCAATATCCTCAGGCTGGGACGGCCTCTCCACCGCCATCGGGGACAAGGTGATCCTGCCGGGCAACGGTGGGCGATTCGCCTCGGCTAAAAGCGTTTTCAACACCCTCTACAACGGCCTGTCCCCGGCGGCGATCGTCACCCCGACGTCGGCGGCGGACGTACAGAAGGCGATGGAGTTCGCCGCCGCGCACAACCTCGAGGTCGCGCCCCGCGGCGGGGGGCACTCCTACGTGGGCGCGTCGACCGCGAACGGCACCATGGTGCTGGACTTGCGGCAACTGCCCGGCGACATCAACTATGACGCCGCCACCGGGCAGGTAACGGTGACCCCCGCGACCGGTCTGTACGCGATCCACCAGGCGCTGGCCGGGTCGGGCCGGGGCATCCCGACCGGGACCTGCCCGTCGGTCGGTGCGGCCGGGCACGCCCTGGGCGGCGGGCTGGGCGCCCAATCGCGGCACGCGGGGCTGATGTGTGATCAATTGGTGTCGGCGACGGTGGTGCTGCCCGGCGGCCGGGCCGTCAAAGCATCGGCCGATGAGAACCCGGATCTGTTCTGGGCATTGCACGGTGGGGGCGGCGGCAACTTCGGGGTGACGACCGCGCTGACCTTCGCCACCTTCCCCATCGCCGACGTGGATATCGCCGGTCTCCATTTCCCGCTGCAGTCCTTCGCCCAGGTGCTGGTCGGGTGGCAGAACTGGCTGCGCACCGCCGACCGCAGCAGCTGGGCACTCGCCGACACCGTCACCGACCCGCAGGGCGCGCACTGCCGCATCCTCGCGACCTCCCCGGCCGGATCGGGTGACAGCGTCGCCGCCGCCGTCACCAAGGCGGTGGGGTTACAGCCGACCGGAACCGATCGCCGCACGCTGAGCTACCTGGATCTGGTGAAATTCCTGGCCGCCGATAACCTCAACCCGGCGCCGCTGGGCTATGTCGGGGGATCCGACGTCTTCCCGTCGATCACCCCGGCCGCCGCCCAGGGGATCGCCGCGGCGTTCGACGCGTTTCCGTCCGGGGCGGGCCGGCCGTTGGTGATCATGCATACCCTCGACGGCGCTCTCGCCTCCGTGGCGCCCGGGGCCACCGCCTTTCCGTGGCGGCAGCAGTCCGCACTGGTGCAGTGGTACGTCGAGACCTCCGGTTCTCCTGCGGCAGCGGTCAATTGGCTCAACACCGCACACCAGGCGGTGGCACCGTATTCGGTCGGCGGATACGTGAACTATCTCGAGGCGAACCAGCCGGCGTCGCGCTATTTCGGTGCCAACCTCTCCCGGCTGGCCGCCACCCGGCAGAAGTACGACCCGGGCCGGGTCATGTTTTCGGGCCTGAACCTGTAGCTCAGACCGCTCGGTGGGTCCAGTTTCTCGGCCGAGCAGACACAAACCTGCCCTAAATCAAGCGATCGGGTTGTTGCGAAATTGCGTGGGGGTCGGTGCGGGTGGATCTCGGTCAGTGGTGGGTGGCCCGGCCTGGGGTTGGGTTAGCCTGCGACTGGGGCGAAGGCTCCGGTTCCGATCGCCTTGAAGAGGTTGTGCACCAGGG
>NZ_JBSFPX010000166.1:0-17082 GCF_053588415.1 Mycobacterium sp. NPDC003449 | reverse complement strand
GGTGGCCTTCCTGCCCGATGCCCGCCGCATCCTGCAACTGGCCGAGGGTGCGGCGCTCAACGTAAAGCGGGTCCCCGCAGGTGATCTCGGTACGGTCGTGATCGGGTTCACCGCGGCCTCCGCGCATGCGATCCTGCCCCCGTTGTTCGAGGCGGCCCGCGAGCAGCTGCCCGATGTGAAGCTCGACCTGCGCGAGATGGTGACGGCGGTCCAGCTGGAGGGCCTGATGTCGGGGGAACTCGACCTCGGGATGGCGCGGCCGCCGTTGAAGCGGCCCGGGCTGGTCTCGCGGCCCCTGCTGCACGAGCAGCTCGTGGCCGCGCTGCCGGCGACCCATCCGCTGGTCGACGTGAGCCGCCAGCTCACCCTCAACGACCTCGACGGCCAGGACATGATCATGTACTCGCCGGTGCAGGCCCGGTATTTCAACGAGTTGCTGATCAGTGCGTTCACCATCGCCGGGGCCACCCCGCGCTACGTCCAGTACGTCACCCAGGTGCACACCATGCTGGTCCTGGTGCGGTCCGGCATCGGCATCGCCCTGGTCCCGGCGTCGGCGGCCACCCTGCATCCGGAGGGGGTGGTGTTCCGGTCCATCGGGGCGTTCCGGGAGCGCCCGGTCGAACTCGACGCGGTCTGGCGCGGCGACAGCACCAACCCGGCGCTGCTGAGGCTGCTGCGTGATGTGCTTCCGCCGCGCGAGTGGACGACCGACGACCTGGTGGAGGACGTCGTCGGTTAGGGGTGACGCTAGTCGGGACTTTCCAGCAGGTGGTCCCGGATCTGTGTGTAGGCGTGTCCGAACAGTTCCACATCGCGGGGGCTGAGCAGGTCGAACAGATTGCGCCGCACCGCCGAGACATGCCTCGGCGCCACCGCCGCCAGCTTCGCCATCCCGGATTCGGTGAGCTCGGCGTACAGGCCGCGCTTGTCCTCCTCGCAGTCGACGCGACGCAGCCAACCGGAGTCGGCGAGGCGGCTCACCGCCCGGGTCACCCCGCTCCGGGTGGTGAGTGTGGATTCGGCGATCTGGCTCATCCGCAACCGCTGCTGCGGCGCCTCCGACAACAACACCAACACTTCGAAATCCGAGAACGAGATCCCCCCGTCGGCTTCCAGCCTGCGGTCCAGCGCCTGCAGCAACAGGCGTGTGCTGTCGAGGAATCCGCGCCACATCCGCTGCTCGGATGGGCTCAACCACCGGGTTTCCTCCATTACGGCCCAGCCGGATCGCGCCAGAACATGGTTGCCGACGATAGCATTCATCGGCACCTGTGGACCGCGTACGCGTTCTACTGGAACGAAAGTCGACCGGTCAAACCGCCATTTATAGTTGAGCCGGCAACTAGAAGCGCTACGGTGAATCCGGATCGGTGATGATCTCGACCAGGGCGGGCCCGTCGTGGGCCAGCGCCTCGGCGATCGCCGAGGCGAGCTCGTCCGGATCGGTCACCCGTCTGCCGTAGGCGCCGCAATTTCGGGCGTAGGCGGCGAAGTCGGGATTGTGCAGCGAGGTCTGCCAGACCTCGTATTCGGAGCCGCGCTGCTCCTGGCTGATCTTGCCGAGTTCGCCGTTGTTGAGCAGGATGTGGGTGATCTTCATGCCGTATTTGACGGCTGTGGTCAGCTCGGCGAGATACTGCCCGAATCCCCCGTCGCCGGTGACCGCGACGATCGGCCGGTCCGGGGCGGCCGCCCAGGCGCCCATCGCGGCGGGAAGTCCGAAACCGATCGAGCCGAGGTACCCCGACATCAGCACCGACTGTTCCCGGGTTTCGAAGTAGCGGCCGAACGAGTAGGCGTGGTTGCCCACGTCGACCGTGAGCACGGCGGTCGCCGGAACCTGGCGGCTGAGTTCGTGGAATATCGTCGCGGGCGCGACGCCTCGGTCGGGCCGTTTCGCCGCCCGGCGGGCCTTCTCGGCGCGCCACACCGACCAGCGTTGCGCCACCTCGGCGCGCTGGTCGGTCGGCGCGGCGTGGCCGCGCAGGCGTTGCAGCAGCGCCGAACTCGTCACGCCGACGTCACCGAGCAGCGGGACCGTCACCGGGCTGAACCGACCGAGTGCCAGCGGGTCGGTATCGACCTGGACGGTCGGCTTGTAGGGAGATATGCCGGTGTGATTGGAGAACGACGCGCCGAACACGAGCAGCAGATCCGCCTTGTTCATCATCCACGAGGCCACCGGGGTGCCGGACCGTCCCAGGGTGCCGCAGGCCAGCGGGTGATCATCGGCGATCTGGCCTTTGGCCTTGAAGGTGGTCAACACCGGGGCGCGGAGGTGTTCGGCGAGTTCGACGATGGCCGGCATGTCGAATCTCGCGCCGGCCCCGACGATCACCACCGGTCTGGTTGCGGCCGTGATCCGTTCGAGCGCCTGCTCCAATGGTGCGGCGGGTGGCGCCACCCGAAGGTCGGGGATCCGGCCCTGCGGCCCGGAGGCTTTCTGGGCCTGCGCATCGAGCACCTGGACCTCGTCGGGCAGGACGAGGTGGCCGACGCCGCGTTGCAGGATCGCGTGTTTGAGCGCCAAGGTCATCAACTCGGCATGGTCTGAGGTGGCTCGCACCATCGCCGAGTACACGGTGACGTCGGCGAAGGCCGCGAGCAGGTCGACGTCTTGGAAGGCGCCTTTCCCGGCCACCGCCGAATCCACGTTTCCCGATATCGCCAACACCGGGGCGCGGTCGGACTTGGCGTCGTAGAGTCCGGTCAGCAGGTTGGTCGAGCCCGGGCCGGCGATGCCGAAGCAGGCGGCGGGACGGCCGGTGAGCTTGCCGTAGGCGGCCGCCGCGAATGCCGCGGCGCCCTCGTGCCGGATCCCGAAATACCTTATTTTTCCGGCGGTCTCGGCACGGTGCAGGGCTTCGGCGAAGCCCAGGTTGGAATGACCGACCATGCCGAAGACCGTGTCCACCCCCCAGTTGGTCATCGTCTCGACCAGGACGTCGCTGACGGTGCGGTGTGCCGGGGCGGCAGGTGGGATCCCGACGTAGATGCCGTCCTCGCGCACGTCGACCGGATAGGTCGCGACGTCGAAATCCGGCCCACCGGCGGCGTGTCCGCTGAACGGGTCGAAGTCGAACCCGTGCCATGGGCAACGGATCTTGTCGTTCTCCAGGGTCCCCTGACCGAGCGGTCCGCCCTGGTGCGGGCAGCGGTTGTCGATGGCGCCGTACCGGCCGCGGAGCTTGGTCAGAGCGACCGTTTTCAGCCCGGCCGGGCAGGCGGCGACCTGGCCCTCGTCGAGTTGGTCGACGCCGGCGGCCTTGTGCCAGTGCAGTTCCCGCTCAGCGGTCACAGTGCTGTCACTCCTGCATAGGGGACCCCGCTGAGGTAGGCGAAGTCGCGGTCGAATGTCACGAGGTCATCGAGGGTGAAGTCGGCGAGCCGCCGGTGCCCGCAGGCCCTGGCGAGCACCGTCATGAGATGGACCGCCGAGCGCAGATAGCGGTCCAGGCGCTCGGCGGCGGGCTGGACGGGCAGCCGGGCCCGCAGGCGAGGGTCCTGGGTGGCGATGCCGGCGGGGCAGGTATTGGTGTGGCAGGCGCGCATCCCCACACATCCGATGGCCTGGAGCGCGGCGTTGGACAGCGCGATCGCGTCAGCCCCGAGGCACAGGGCCTTCACCATATCGGCCGGGGTACGGATCCCGCCCGTGATGGCGAGCGTGACGGTGGCCGCCTGCGACCGGTCAAGGTGCCGCCGCGCCCGGGCCAGCGCCGGGATGGTCGGTACCGAGATGTTGTCGCGGAAAATCGTTGGCGCCGAACCGGTCCCGCCGCCGCGCCCGTCGAGAATGAGGTAGTCCACCCCGATCTCGAGCGCGGCGTCGATGTCACGTTCGATATGCTGCGCACTCATCTTGTATCCGACCGGGATTCCGCCGGAGACTTCGCGCACCTGCGCCGCGAAATCTTTGAAGGGCTCCAGCGATGTCCAGTCCGGGAACCGGGCCGGTGAGATGGCCGCGGTGCCCGGCGCCAACCCGCGCACCTCGGCGATCTTTCCCACCACCTTGCTTCCCGGCAGGTGCCCGCCCGTCCCGGTCTTGGCGCCCTGCCCGCCTTTGAAATGGAAAGCCTGGACCTTGTCGAGGTGTTCGAAACTCCAGCCGAACCTGCCGGACGCCAGCTCGTAGAGGTAGCGCGAATTCTGCTGCTGTTCTTCGGGCAACATGCCGCCCTCACCCGAGCAGATCCCGGTGCCGGCGAGCTGCGCCCCGGCCGCGAGTGCGGTCTTGGCCTCCTCCGACAAGGCGCCGAAGCTCATATCGCTGACGAACAGCGGGATGTCGAGAACCAGCGGCCGCCTGGCACCAGGGCCGATCACCGTCTCGGTGCTCACCGGCTCGTCGTCGAGGTGCGGAAGCCGGGCGAGTTGCGCGGTGACCAGCTGGATGGAATCCCAGGACGGCAGCTCGGTGCGCGGGACACCCATCGCCGCCGCGGCCCCGTGTCTGCCGACTCTGCTCAGTCCGTGCGCGGCGAGTTCATGGATCTGGGTGACGGCGGGCTCCTCGGGAGTGTCCGCGGGTTTGATCCAGCGGCCCTGGTAGCCGTCGTCGTCATAGCGCTGCGGGTTGGCCCGCGCCAATGCGGCTACCGCGGACGCTTCGACGTACACCGCGCCGTCGGACACCCAGGCCGGGAACCGGGTCAGCGCCACCGACGGATTGACCGGCGCCACACCGGTTTCGATGTCATAGCGCCAGCCGTGCAGGCCGCAGGTGAGAAGTTCGCCGTCGACGTGCCCGTCGGACATCAGGGCCCCACGATGGGCGCAGCGACCGTCCAGCGCCGAGACATCGTCTCCGCGACGGATCAGCACGAGGTCGCGGCCGGCGGCTCTCGCGGCGAACGGTGCGTGGTCGGGCAGGTCTGACAGTGCTGCCACTCGCAGTGCGGTTGTCGACTCGGCGGCCATGGTCGTGGATGCTCCTTCGCTGGTCGCATTCGCGCGCTGCGGGTGTCTGCTGAATCCCGGCCGATACTAGTTGCAATCGATACTAGTTGTCGAATGTTCGAGAGCCGAGGCAGACCGCAGGTAGGAGCTAGAGCAGTGATCAGAGCCGATTCATGGGGGTTCGGTGGCAACCGAAGGGTTGGCTCAATAGTTGTGTCAGCAACTATCTGGAGGAGATGGCGCGCTTGAGGCGGGCGACGCCCTCGTCGATCCGGTCGGGTGTCGAGGTGGCGAAGCACAGCCGCAGCGAGTTGCGAAAGTTGTTGTTCACCGAGAAGGCGGCCCCGGGAATGTAGGCAACGCCCTCGGCCAGCGCGGTTTCGAACAACGCCTGAGTGTCGATGTGCCGATCGGCGAAGGTGACCCACAGGAAGAAACCGCCATCGGGATTGGTCGTACGCGCCGCGTCGCCGAAGGCGTGGTTCAGGGCAGTGCGCATGGCGTCCTTGCGCTCGCGGTACAGGCCGAGGACGCGGTCGAGGTGCGGCTGCAGGTGACCGTCGGCCAGGAAGTTGCTGACGGTCTGCTGCGCGGGAACGCTGGTGCAGGTGTCGATGGCCTGTTTGGCGTTGATGAGCAGCTGCTGCAGGCGCGGGTCGCTGTCGACCCAACCGATCCGCAGCCCCGGCGCGAGGATCTTGGAGAACGTGCGCACCGAGAAGACTCGGGGGTTGCCGGGATCGATCTGGCTGAACCCGGGGACGGCGGCCGCGTCGAACCGCAACAGGCCGTACGGGTCGTCATCGATGATCATCGATCCCCACCGGTCGGCGAGTTCGAGCAACTGTTCGCGTCGTCGCGCCGATTGGGTGACACCGGAAGGATTTTGGAAGTTCGGGATCGTGTAGATCACCTTGGGGGTGCGGCCTGCCTTCGCGACCAGATCGGGCAGGGCTTCCACGACCAGCCCATCCTCATCCAGCGGCGCCTCCAATAGGTCGGCGCCGTAAGACAATGCGGTTGCGTTGCCGTTGGTATACGTCGGGCCTTCGACGATGACGAGATCACCGGGGTCGACGAAGAGTTTGAAGGCCAGATCGAGGCCCTGCATGCCGCCCGTGGTCACGGTGATCCGTTCCTCGGCGGTGGTAATGCCGTGTTCGGCCTGCAGTTTCACGATCTGCTCGACCAGTGCGGGCTCGCCCTCGCTGCGCCCGTAGCCGTACTTGCCCGACAACGCGCGGGCGGAGTACTCGTCGAGGAGATCCACCGGGATGAGGTCGTCGCTCGGGGCGCCCATCGCGAAGCGCACGATGTCGTGGGTCTGGCGGGCGAGTACCGACGTCGACGAGTCGATGACGGACCCGATCAGATCCGAAGCCCTTCGCGCGAGAGGGAACTGACCGTCACTCATAGGTGTCCTCCATGGATCGGATTCATCGGCGGATCAATTCCCTCGGCGCCTGGGTGAAAACTTCCGCGCCACGCTCCGTCACCCGCAGCGATTCGCTGAATTCGCAGCTGTGGCCCGCCAGCCACATTCCGGCGATGAAGTGAAAGGTCATGTTCGGCGTCAGGACGGTCGTATCCTCGCGACGAATGCTGACCGTGCCCTCACCCCAGTCCGGCGGATACCCGATTCCGATGGAATAGCCCAGCCGCGAATTCTTCGCCAGATCGTGTTTTTCGAGAAAGCGCCAATAGACGTCCGCGATGTCCCCCGCGGTGCGGCCGGGACGGACCGCATCGATGGCGAGGCTCAGTCCTTCGACGGTCACCCCGGCGAGCCGGTCCAGTCCGGGTGGGACGACGCCGAGTGCGACCGTACGTGCGAACGGGGTGTGATAGCGGCTGTGGGCACCGGCGATCTCGATCGCGACGGTCTCGCTGTCGCCGAACTTCTGCGCGGTCCAGGTCAGATGGGGCGTATCGGCGGCTTCGCCGGTCGGAAGCATCGGGACGATCGCCGGGTAATCGCCGCTGATCCCCTCGACCCCGGCGACCTGCGCATGCGAGATCGCCGCGGCGACCTGGTGCTGGGGAACCCCCGCGGCGATGGCTTCCACGGCGACGGCCATCGCGTTGCTGACCACGCGACCCGCATTCCGCATGAGTTGGATCTCGGCATCCGACTTGACCAGACGTAGCCAGTTGACCAGGCCGTGACCGTCGGTGAAGTCCCACTCGGGCAGGCCGTCCCGCAAAGCCATATACGACCGGACGGAAAAGTAGTGTCCGTCGCCCTCGATGGCGACACGACCTCCGGAAAAACGCTGGACCCAACCACAGTTCTGCAGTTCCTTGGCGGCCCATTCAAAGGGGTGCAGATCGTGGCGATGAACCGTCGACTCCGGATAACCAAGAACCTCGTCGGCGGTCAGACTGGCCGTGCGATGCGCTCCCCGGGCGTCCATCTCCCGGGCCACGAACAGGACATCCGCATCGTCCGCCGCAAGAAGGAGGAACTGAGGCATATAGAACGACCACGCGTTATAGCCGGTCAGGTAATACAGATTCGACGGGTCGGTGACGAGAAGCGCGGCAAAACCCGCCTCGCGGGCCCGTCGTGCGGCTCGTTGTCTGCGCGCTGGGTATTCGCTGCTGTCAAATGGCACGATGATCGACTCTGTTCTCGAGAAGGCAGCGACGGCCCGCCTCGCCGCTGAGGGACGTGGCGGGTTGTGCTGAAAGACGAAGTTGTTCAGTACGTTCGGATCAGACCGGACGTGATCGCGACTGACTGGCTGAGGTCACAGTAGTTGCGCCAACTCATCAGAAAAAGCGGTAGATGCTGACGGTTATTCGTTACTTCTACCGACTGGTGCGAGCTTGATCAGCGGGTCGCAGCGGGCATCGGCACCGGGGTGACCAATTCACCCGATTCCAGGAACCGGTCCAGGTTGGCCAGCGTCAGGGCCTCCATGGCGGCCCGGGTTTCCACCGTGCCGCTGGCGACGTGGGGCAGCAGCACCACGTTGTCCAGGCCGATGAGCGGCTCGGGGACGTGCGGCTCATCGGTGAAGACGTCCAACCCGGCGCCCGCGAGGCGGCCGTCGACCAGGGCGTCGACCAGGGCCTGTTCGTCGACCACACTGCCCCTGGCGATGTTGATCAGGTAGCCGTCGGGGCCAAGGGCGTCGAGCACCTGCCGGTCGACCAGCCTGCGGGTGCCGTCGCCGCCTGCCGCGGCCACCACGATGGCGTCCACCTGGCGCGCGAGCTCGATTGGGGATGCGACGTATTGGTATGGGCTGCCCGTGATCTCGCGACGGTTGTGGTAGCTGACCGGGCAGCCGAACGCGCTCAGCCTGGTCGCGATCGCGGTGCCGATCCGGCCCAGCCCGATGATGCCGACGCGGCTACCCGACACCTTGCGGGCCAGGGGGTAGACGCCGTCGACGGGCCAGCGGCCGGCCCGCAGGTAGCGGTCAGCGGCCGTGAACCGGCGCATCACATCGATCAGCAGTCCGACAGCCGTGTCGGCGACACAATCGCTCAGCACGTCGGGGGTGTTGCTGACCAGCACTCCGCCCGCGGCGGCGGCATCGATGTCGGTGGTGTCGTATCCGACGCCGAAGTGCACCACCGCGCCCAGATTGGGTAGCGCCGCCATGAGTTTCGCATCGGCCCCGGTGCGCCCCGAGGTCACCACCGCGGTGATTTCGGGGCCGTGCTCGGCGAGGAATGTCGCGCGCTCGGGGCCGTCGGGTAGCAGGTAGGCCCGGTAGCCGGTCCGCAGCGCCTCGGTCAGTGATGGTTGCAGCGGTCCCACCTGCAGGACGCGGCGGGGCGAATCGGTAACGGGCACGCATACTCCTCGGTCGGGATGACGCCACGGTAAGCCTGCGGGCAAATACCCGTCCAACACGGAAATAGCATGGCTTAATACGTAACCTGCATAATTTGCTCCACGCCAGCGCTTTCACTGCATCGACGGATCGGGCGTGGGATCGAACCTGCAGGTCAATGCCCAAATTTGGGCAGTCTGACGGTGCGCCCCGAACGGCCCGGACGCCGTTATTCGGCTGATTTCACCGGGTTGACGGTCGGTACACACCGTTCATAGCGTGTGTCTGCGGTCACAACCTGCATCCACATACGTGGACGTCACCATCTGGAGGATCCATGAGACGAGCCCTGATCGCTGCGGCTGTCGGGCTGGCTGTCTGCACGGTCACCGCGGGCTGCACGGTTGCCAACACCGGGCACGGCGGATACGACGCCCAGACCCTGCGCATCGTGCTGCCGCAGGAGCCGCCCACGCTCGAACCCTGCGAAAGCTCGCTCACGTCGACGGGTGTGGTGGTCCGGTCCAACATCACCGAACCGCTCATCGAACGCGACCCGCAGTCCGGTGATCTGCTGCCGCTGCTGGCGACCGGCTGGCACCAGAGCGCGCCCAACCGGTGGACCTTCGACATCCGCAGCGGCGTCACCTTCTCCGACGGTGCCCCGTTCACCGCGGCCGACGCGGCATTCTCCATCGACCGGGCGGTCAACTCCGATCTGCAGTGCAACGTCGACGGTTATGTATTCGGCGACGACAAGCTCGACGTCTCCGCACCCGACGCCAATACCGTGGTCGTCGGCACCCCGAAGCCCGATCCCATTCTGCCGCTGCGCATTTCCTTCGTCGAGATCGTGCCGAAGACCACCAGCACGACCGCGAAGGTGCGCGAGCCGATCGGCACCGGCCCCTATGCCATCGAACGCTGGGAGTACGGCCAGAAGCTCCTGCTGCACCGCAACGACACGTACTGGGGCAAGAAGCCGGATTTCGCCCGCGCCGAATACCAGTGGCGCAGTGAGGGCAGCGTGCGGGCCGCCATGGTGGTCAACGACGAGGCCGACATCGGGACGTCGGTGGGTCCGGAGGACGGCGCCGGAGACCTCGGCGTGCCCTTCCCGAACAACGAGACCACGGCGCTGCGCATCACCGGTACCGAAGCCCCGCTCAACGACATCCGGATCCGCCACGCGATCAACTACTCGGTGAACCGCACCGGCATCGTCAAGGCGATCTACCGCGGGCTGGGGGAGCCGGCATCCCAGCTGATCCCCGACGGCGTCGTCGGCTACAACAAGGACCTTCCGCTGTGGCCCCACGACCCCGCCGAGGCCAAGCGGCTGGTCGACGAGGCCAGGGCCGACGGTGTACCGGTGGACCGCCAGATCCGGTTGATCGGCCGCAACAGTCAGTTTCCCGGTGTCACCGAGACGGTCGAGGTGATCCAGAACGAACTGGCCAAGGCCGGCCTCAACGTCAAGATCGAGATGATGGACACCGCGGCGCAGTTGCAGTACCAGTTGCAGCCGTTCCCCTCGGACGCGGGCCCGTTCATCGCGCTCATCATGCACGGCAACCAGGCCGGTGACGCTGCGTTCAGCGTGGATCAGTACATGCGCAGCGACGGCGCCCAGAGCGCGTTCGGCACACCGGAATTCGACAAGAAGATCGGTGCGGCCGGCGAGCTCACCGGGCAGGCCAGGCAGGCCGCCTACGCCAAGATCTTCGCCGATGAGCCCGAGGAGATCGGCCAGTTCGCCTATATCGCCCACATGACCGGTGTGCTGGCGAAGTCGCCGCGGGTCGACTACCAGCCCGACTCGGCCACCGGCGACGAGATGCGGCTGTCGCAGATGACATTCGCCGACACCGACCGCACCGACAAGCAGTGATACCGGAAGGCCTTAGCGATGTTTCCATTCCTCCGGCGGCGGATGTACACCAGCGCGCTGCCGTTGATCATCGTCCTGCTCGGGGTCTTCCTGCTGGCCCGGCTCACCGGTGACCCCACCAACCTCTACCTGCCCGAGTCCGCCACCCCCGAACAGCGGGACGCCTTCCGGGCGGCCAACGGATTCGACCAGCCGATGCTCACCCAGCTGCTGGACTACTTCAAGGGTGTCATCCACCTCGACTTCGGCACCTCGCTGCGCACCGGGGAGCCCGCCGCCGAGATGGCGTTGCGCGCCTTCCCGGCGACCCTGCAATTGGCCGTCACTACAATGCTTCTGGCGATCATCGGGGCGGTGATCATCGGCTGCTGGGCGGCGTACCGGCCCAACTCGCTGGCCGACCGGTTCTCCAGCCTGCTGTCGATGACGGCCGCATCGATTCCCGACTTCTGGTTCGCCATCACCGGGGTATGGCTGTTCGCGGTGCTGTTGGGCTGGCTTCCCACCTCGGGTGTGGACAGCGGTGTGCTGTCCTGGATCCTGCCGATCGCGACCCTGATGATCCGGCCACTGGGGGTGCTGACCCAGGTGGTCCGGGGAGCCATGGTCTCGGCGCTGTCGGCGCCCTACATCCGGTTGGCCCGCAGCAAGGGGGCCGGTGACCTGCGGGTGGTCAGCCACCATGCGCTGCGCAACGCGGCGGCGCCCGCCCTGACCGTGGCCGGCGACCTGGCCGTCGGCCTGATCAACGGTGCGGTCGTGGTGGAGGCCATCTTCGGCTGGCCCGGTATCGGAAAGCTGATGATCGACGCGATCCTGCAGCGCGACTTCGCGGTGCTGCAGGCCGCCGTACTGCTCACCGCAGTCAGCATTTTCGTCCTCAACGTCGTCATCGACGCCGGTTACGCACTACTCGACGCCCGGGTCCGGGAACCGGCCAAGGTTTAGGAGTTCGCCGCTATGAGCACACAGATAGACCTGGTACCGGCGAAGCCGACGACGGCGATCGTTGGGGAGGCCGAGACCGCGACCGCGCGCCGCCGCGACCGCACCGTCTGGCTGCGGATGCTGGGAAACGACCGCGTCGCGGCCGTCGCGGCCGGCGTGCTGGTCACGGTGTTTCTCGTCGCCATCTTCGGTCCGATGCTGCTGGGCGACCTGGCCACCGACATCGACCTGGATAACTCCAATCAGGCGCCGTTCACGCTGGCTCACGGATGGGCGAACGTGCTGGGCACCGACCCGCTGGGCCGCAGCATGCTGGCCAGGCTCGTGGTGGCGAGCCGCACCACGCTCTCGGTCGCCGTTCCCGCCGTGGTGATCTCGGCCGTGGTCGGCTCACTGATCGGCATGTGGGCCGGCTACCACCGGGGCTGGCGGGAGACCGTCGCGATGCGGGTCGCCGACGTCATCATGAGCTTCCCGTCGCTGCTGCTGGCGGTGGTGGTCCTCTACGTGTTCTCGCCCAGCGCGGCCAATATCATTCTGGTGCTGGCGATCACCCGGATCCCGGTCTACCTCCGGACCGCGCGGGCCGAATCCGCCGAGCTGGCCAGCCGGGTGTTCGTCGATGCGGCCCGTACCTTCGGCGCCGGGGCCACCTCGATCATCACCAGGCACGTCGTGCCGATCGTGCTGCCTACGCTGCTCACCGTCGCGACCCTGGACTTCTGCTACGTCATGCTGGCGGAATCCTCGCTGAGCTTCCTGGGGATCGGCATCCAGCCACCCGACATCAGCTGGGGCCTGATGGTGTCGCAGGGCCGCACCTACCTGCACACCGCATGGTGGTTGTCGTTCTTCCCGGGTCTGGCGATCGTCATCACCACGGTGTCGGCCACGATCCTGGCGGCCTGGGCGCGGATCGCGACCGATCCGGGCCAGCGCTGGCGGCTCACCGTTCCGCAGAAACGCCTGGCCCGCTTCACCAAGACCGGAAAGGCGCTCTGATGACCACCACCATCGCTGATCCCGCCCTGCAGGTCGACGGTCTGTGTGTGGACATCCGCACCATCACCGGCACCGTACGCGCGGTCGACGGTGTCTCGTTCTCGGCGCACCGCGGCGAAACCCTGGCGCTGCTCGGCGAATCCGGCTGCGGCAAGTCGATGACCGCCACCGCGCTGGTCGGCCTGCTCGACCCGGTGGCCGATGTGACCTCGGGTACGGCGCGGCTGGCGGGCAAGGACACTGCCGTCGACCTGTTCGGCGTCGACCGCAAGAAACGGCGCGCGATCGCAGGCACCGAACTCGCGATCGTGTTCCAGGACGCGCTCACCGCCCTCAACCCGCTCTACACCGTGGGAACCCAACTGGCCGAGCCGTTCCGGATCCACCGGGGGCTCTCGGCCAAGGAAGCCAAGGGCAAGGCCGTCGAGTTGATGGCCAGGGTCGGGATCCCGCAGCCGGAATCGCGGCTGAACTCCTATCCGCACCAGTTCTCCGGCGGGATGCGCCAGCGGCTGCTGATCGCGATGGCGGTCGCGCTGAACCCCAGCGTGCTGATCGCCGACGAACCGACCACCGCGCTCGACGTCACGGTGCAGGCCCAGATCATGGCACTGCTGCGGGATCTGCGCACCGAGTACGACATGGCCGTCGTGCTGATCACCCACGATCTCGCGCTGGTGGCCGAGGAAGCCGACCGGGTCGCGGTGATGTACGCCGGTCAGGTCGTCGAAACCGGGCCGGTAGCCGAGGTTTTCGCCAACCCTCGGCATCCGTACACAAAGGGGCTGCTGAACTCCGTTCCGGTCGGCGCGGTACGCGGTGAGACGCTGAAGTCGATCGGTGGGTCGCCGCCCGATCTGCACTCGATCCCGGCCGGCTGCGTCTACCAGGACCGGTGCCCGCTGGCCCAGGACGTCTGCACCACGACCAGACCGGTGCTGGAGGGTGAGGGCCGGCTGAGCGCATGCCATTTCCCGGAGGGGACGAAGAATGTCTGATCAGCTGCTGACGGTCCGCGATCTGCGCAAGTCGTTCCGGGTGGGCAAGAACCGGCTGGCCGCCCTCGACGGGATCGACCTGGACCTGCGCCGCGGCGAGACGCTTGGCCTGGTGGGCGAATCCGGATGCGGAAAGTCCACCCTGGCCAGGACGTTGATGATGCTCGAGCGGCCCGACTCGGGCACCGTACGGTTCGACGGCACCGATCCGTTCGGCCTGCGCGGCAAGGAACTGCTGGCCTTCCGCCGCCGGGTGCAGATGGTGTTCCAGGATCCCTATGCATCGCTGAACTCCCGGATGACCGCCGGCGACATCATCGCCGAGCCGTGGCGCACCCACAAGACGCTGCACCCGGACCGCAAGGACCGCGAGATGCGGGTGCGCGGGCTGCTGGACATGGTCGGCCTTGGCGCCAAGGCGGCCGACAAGTACCCGCAGGAGTTCTCCGGCGGGCAGCGACAGCGGATCGGCATCGCCAGGGCGCTCGCGCTCAACCCCGACGTGATCATCTGCGACGAGCCGGTTTCGGCCCTCGACCTGTCGGTGCAGGCCCAGGTGCTCAACCTGCTCAACGAGTTACAGCAGGAGTTGCAGATCTCCTACATCTTCATCTCCCACGATCTTTCGGTGGTTCGCCACGTCGCCGACCGGGTCACCGTGATGTACCTGGGCCGGATGATCGAGAGCGGCGGCACCGAAGAGGTCTACGCCCACCCCCGCCATCCCTACACCGCCGCACTGATGTCGGCGGCACCGAAACTGGATGCCGCGCAGCGCGAGGACCGGATCCTGCTCAGCGGTGAGGTGCCCTCCCCGCTGAACCCGCCGTCGGGTTGCCGGTTCCGGACCCGGTGCTGGCAGGCCACCGACATCTGCGCCGAGCAGGCACCGCCCGCCACCGACGACAGCGCGCACATCGCCGAGTGCCATCATCCGCTGGAGCCGGCCGTGCCGGTCGGAGCGTGAGCATCGCCGGGTACGGGATCATCGCCGCCGCCATCGTGCTGGCGTCGTGCATGCAGGCCTCGATCGGCTTCGGAATGGGCATGCTGGCCGCACCCATCGTCGCGATCGTCGATCCCCGCCTCATCCCCGGCACGCTCATCATGCTCGCCACCATGGTGACGCTGATGGTCGTGGTCCGCGAACGCGAGGAGATCGACCTGTCGGGTACCGGGTGGGCGCTGCTCGGCCGGGTACCCGGAACCATCGCCGGGGCACTGCTGTTGGTGGTGATGCCGGCGCATGCGCTGGCCTACGCCCTGGCCGCCGTGGTACTGGGCGGGGTGGTGCTGACCAGCCTCGGCTGGGTCCCGGTGCCGCACCGGCGCAACCTGATGCTGGCGGGTGCCACCTCGGGACTGCTCGGCACCGCCACCTCGATCGGCGGGCCGCCGATGGCGCTGGTCTGGCAGAACAACACCGGGGCGCGGCTGCGCGGCACCATGAGCGGTTTCTTCCTGGTCGGGTCGGTGCTGTCGCTGGCCCTGCTGGCGCTCACCGGGTCCATCGACCACCACACCGTGATCGTGTTCGCCATGCTGGTTCCGGCCGGTGTGATCGGATATGCGCTATCGCGCTGGGTCAACCGGCATCTTGACCGCGGCAGGCAGCGGTGGACCGCCATCACGATCTCGGCCATGGGCGCCGTGGTGCTGATCGTCCGACAGCTGATGGGAGGCTGAATGTCCACCGACGACAGCGTCTCGGTGCGCAAGGTCAAATCGGCGGTCCGGACCGTCGAGCTGCTGGAGTACCTGGCGGCGCGGCCCGACCAGCCCAGCCGGATCAGGGAAATCTGCGCGGCCCTTGACATGCCGCGCAGCTCGGCACATGCGCTGCTGCGGACCCTGATCGCGCAGGGCTGGGTCCGCACCGACGAGGCGGGCACCCAGTACAGCATCGGAGTGCGGGCGCTGCTGGTCGGAACCAGCTATCTGGACGCCGATCCCTACCTGCCGCTGATCACCCCGTTCCTCGACGATCTGCGCGGCCAGCTCGACGAGACGTTCCATCTCGGCCGCCTCGACGGCCAGGATGTGGTGTACCTGGCGACCAGGGAGTCCCGGCAGTATGTCCGCACCATGAACAAAGTAGGCAGGCGGCTGCCCGCCTACACGACGGCGCTGGGCAAGGCGCTGCTCGCCGACCGGTTCGGGGCCGAACGTGAAGTGCACATCCCGGCCACCCTGGCTCCGCTGACCCCGCGGACCGTCACCGACCGGGCCGAACTCGACGCGGCGCTGGACGAGATCCAGGTCAGGGGCTATGCCACCGAGGATGAGGAGAACACCCAGGGGATCAAGTGTTTCGCGGTGACGCTGCGTTACCGGCGGCCCGCGCAGGACGCCATCAGCGCATCGGTCCCGCTGACGCGGCTCACGCGTGCGCGGGAACGCGAGATTGTCGATGCACTGCAGATGATGTGCGACAAGGTATCTCGCGTGGTGCGGCCGGTGGCCAACGGAGACAAGTGGTTCGCCTAGCGCGGACAGTCGGATGGGAGTACACACATGAGCACACGATCCAGAACGCCTGTGGTGACCGAGATGACCGTCATCCCGATCGCCGGCCACGACAGCATGCTGCTGAACCTGAGCGGGGCGCACGGACCGTTCTTCACCCGAAACCTGCTGATCCTCAAAGACTCCGACGGTAACACCGGGGTCGGTGAGGTACCCGGCGGGGAGGCCATCCGGCGCACCCTCGACGATGCCCGCCGGCTGGTCGAGGGCAGGTCGATCGGGGAGTACCACGCAGTCCTCGCGGCCATCCGACGTGAATTCGCCGACCGCGACAGCGGTGGCCGCGGTGCCCAGACCTTCGATCTGCGGGTCATGGTGCACGCCGTCACCGCGGTCGAATCGGCGCTGCTGGACCTGCTCGGCCGCCACCTCGGGGTGCCGGTGGCCGCGCTGCTCGGCGACGGACAGCAGCGCGAACGGGTCCAGGCACTGGGCTACCTGTTCTTCGTCGGCGACCGGGCCAAGACCGACCTCGCCTACCGATCGGGCGCCGACGAAGAGGCCGGTGCCGACGACTGGATGCGGATCCGCCACGACGAGGCGCTGTCCCCCGAGGCCGTGGTGCGGCTGGCCGAGGCGGCCAGGGCCCGGTACGGATTCCGCGACTTCAAACTCAAGGGCGGGGTGCTGCCCGCACCGGATGAGGCCAAGGCCGTCACCGCACTCGCCGAACGGTTCCCGGACGCCCGCATCACCCTCGACCCCAACGGCGGCTGGCTGCTCGCCGATGCCATCCGGACCTGCCGCGAGCTCACCGATGTGCTCGCCTACGCCGAGGACCCGGTCGGGCCGGAGGGCACGTTCTCGGGCCGGGAGGTGATGGCCGAGTTCAAACGGGCCACCGGCCTGCCCACCGCGACCAATATGATCGCCACCGACTGGCGGGAGCTGGGCCACGCCATCCGGTCCGGGGCCGTCGACATCCCGCTGGCCGATCCGCACTTCTGGACCATGAGCGGCTCGTTGACCGTCGGCCCGTTGATCACGCCCGTGATGGTGACGAACTGCTCCCCCTCCACATCGG
>NZ_JBSFPX010000165.1:0-17338 GCF_053588415.1 Mycobacterium sp. NPDC003449 | reverse complement strand
GTCGCGCAGAACATGGGCTTTGCCCTGAAAATGGCGAAGGTGAGTAAAGCCGAGATCGATACACGTGTCCGGGAGGCCGCCTCTCTGCTCGACCTGGCCTGCCCGGTGAACGCGGTCGAGATCACCGCGAGCGCCATGATGGCCGGTGTGAAGGTGCCGGCGCGATCGTCACCGAAAGAGCCAAGCGGCAATAGCGTGAGCCCGACCAGCAGGGTGATCGGGATGAACATCGTCAGCAGCAGCTGTTCCCCGTTGCGCAGCAGCAGCCGCAGCTCGAGGCCGAACTGGGCGGTCAGCATCTTGGGCACCGTCGCCGGGCGGGGGTCGGGGGTGAAGGTGCCCGGGGCGAATCGGTTGGTCGTCGTCATGGGCGCAACTCCCGTCCGGTCAGATCGAGGAACACATCCTCGAGGCTGCGCTGTTCGACCCGCATATCGGTGGCCAGCACGTTGAGCCGGGCGCACCACGCCGTGACCGTGGCCAGCACCTGCGGATCGATCTGCCCTTCGACCAGGTACTCGCCCGGCGCGGTCTCGGTGGCCTTGTAGTTCTCCGGCAGGGCCGAGATCAGCAGGGACAGGTCGAGCATGCGCGGCGCGGTGAACCGCAGCTGATTCTCCGCGCCGCTGCGCATCAGCTCGGCGGGGGTGCCCGCGGCGACGGCCACCCCGTGGTCGATGATCACGATCCGGTCCGCGAGCTCCTCGGCCTCGGTGAGCTGATGCGTGGTGAGCACCACCGTCACGCCGTCGCGGCGCAGCGCATCGATCAACTCCCACACCACGATTCGTGCGTGCGCATCCATACCCGCGGTGGGCTCGTCGAGGAACACCAGCTCGGGGCGGCCGACCACCGCGCAGGCCAGTGCGAGCCGCTGCTGCTGGCCGCCGGACAGCCTGCGGTAGGTGGTGCGGGCCGACTCGGTCAGCCCGAGGGTGTCCATCAGCCACGCCGGGTCGAGCGGGGCGGCCGCGTAGGAGGCGACCAGGTCGAGCATCTCCCCGGCCCGGGCCGCGGGATAACCGCCACCGCCCTGCAGCATCACGCCGATCCGCTCGCGCAGCCGGGCATTGTCGGCCGTGGGATCGAGACCGAGGATCTCGACCGTGCCCGCGTCGGGCCGGATGAAGCCCTCGCACATCTCGATGGTGGTGGTCTTACCCGCCCCGTTGGGGCCGAGCAGGGCCAGAACCTCGGCCTCGTGCACGTCGAGATCGAGACCCGAGACCGCCGTCGTGGCGCCGTACCGCTTGGTGACCCCGCGCAGCCGCACCGGGGCCGACGAGCCCTTGCGCGAGGAGTCGGCAACATCCGAAGGCGAGGTCACGGGGATTCAGCGTAGGCGTCGCCGGGCGGTGCCGGTGCCTGCGGTGGGCTCGGCGCGGGCCCGGGTGGCCTGCGCCACGGCAGTCTGCGGTAGGTCAACCCGATCAGGATCAGCACGATGATGGTGCTGGCCAGGGTGGCCATGACGATCTGGAACAAGGTGAACCGGTCGCCGTTGGCGGTCGGCCCGAAGATCCCGACGACGAGCGTGATGGCGATGGTCGCACCGCGAAAGCGCGGTCGGGTGGCCCAGGCTGCGAGCGGGATGACCGCCCACAGCAGGTACCACGGTTGCACCACGGGGAACAGCAACACCGTCCCCCCGAGGGCCACGCCGAGGCCGCCGACCGGGTGCAGGCGGCCGCGCAGCACCGCCCACAGCAGCCAGGTGACCAGGATCGAGATCAGGAACACACCGATCCCGCGGGTCAGTCCCAGCACCGCGGTGGTGTGATCGCCGAGGCCGAGCAGGATGCCGACCTGACCCGTACCCAGCGCGAGCAGCGTCGGCGGCGACATCCAGCTGCGCACCACGTTGGCGGTTCCCAGGGTGAACAGCCAGCCGAAACCGAGCCCGCTGGCCCACCCGATCACCGCCATCACGGCCAGCGACACCGCGCCCAGCGACGTGCCCGAGATCAGGAACGCCTTGAGCGTTCCACCCAGGCGCCAGGCCAGGGCCATCGCGACGAATCCCAGCGCGAGCAGCGACGGCAGTTTGACCTGCGAGGACAGCGCGATCAGCACGGTGCCGAAGAGCAGCGCCGCCATCGGCTGCCAGCTCTGCCAGTCGGCGCGGCCGCCCGGCCGGTCCGGGTGCGCGGGCAGTAACGGTTTGGCGGAGTCGATCCCGCGCAGCGCGAATTCAGTACCGGCCAGCATCAGGCCGAGCATCAGCGCTTCGTTGTGGATACCCGCGACCAGGTGCATGAACAGCAGCGGGTTGCAGGCGCCCAGCCACAGCGCACTGACCTCGGCCACCCCGCAGCGGCGAGCCAGGCGCGGGGTGGCCCACACGATCAAACCGACTCCGGCGAGCACGACCAGCCGGTGACAGAGCACCGCGGCGACGATGTCCTCGCCGGTCAACGCCGATATGCCTTTGCCGATCCACAGAAAGAGCGGACCGTAGGGCGCGGGTGTCTCCCGCCACAGGGTCGGCACCGACAGGGTGAACACGTGGTCGAGCCCGAGTCCGGTCGCCGGGCCGACTCGGTAGGGATCGAGGCCGATCAGGCCGATCTCGCTCTGCGCCAGATAGGAGTAGACGTCGCGGCTGTACATGGGTGGGGCGATCAGCAGCGGCAACGCCCACAGCAGCAGGGTGCGGTCGAGCTGGCTGCGCGACATCCGCCGCGGGCCGAGGGCGAACCGGCCGAGCATCAGCCAGGCCAGCGCCATCATCACGGCGCCGGTGGTGGTCATGGTCAGCGATACGGTCTGGATCCGGGACGGCAGGTTGAGCAGCCGCACCCCGAAGGTCGGATCCTGTACGACGGGCCGGGCACCGGCGCCGAGCGCCCCGATCGCCATCAGCACCGTTCCGGTCGCCCCGAACAGCCGGGTCCGCCGCATGGTGACGATCTCGGCGTCGTTGAGCGGCGACCCGACCGGGCGTTCGTCACCGTGCCACCGGGCGATCGACGAGCTGAAGGACGACAGGCGGGTGGCCATCAGTGCAGCGTAGCCGTCGGCGATCGGGGCCCCCGCCGGGCAAGCGCCGGTGCCCGGCCGGTCAGGTGGCGGCCATCACGTAAGGGTGCCCTTGCTAGAACCGTCCACGGAATTCCGTCACAATGGTGTTGTGAAAATACGTCCGCCAGCCGCGCGCGCGGCGGAAGCCGGTCGGCCGGCTCCCGCCGGTGAAGTCGTGCCGGTTTCGGATGGGCAGACGCGCCGGGCCATCATCCAACTCCTGCTGGAAGGCCCGATCACCGCAGGACAGATCGGCGATCGGCTCGGCATCTCGGCGGCCGGGGCGCGCAGGCATCTCGATGCCCTGATCGATGCGGGTGACGCCCAGTCCAGCGCGGCCGCATCCTGGCAGCACAACGGCAGGGGCCGGCCGGCCAAGCGGTATCGGTTGACCGCCACCGGCCGGGCCAAGCTGGGCCACACCTACGACGATCTGGCCGTCGCCGCGATACGGCAACTGCGCGAGATCGGCGGAAAGGACGCGGTCCGCACCTTCGCCCGGCGTCGCATCGACAGCATCCTGGCGGGTGTGGCCGAGGGGTCCGATGACGTCGCGGGCACCGCGAACCTGGTGGCGGACGCCCTCACCAGGGCCGGGTACGCGACCACGACGACGCCGGTGAGCGGACCGATCCACGGTGTGCAGATCTGCCAGCACCACTGTCCGATATCGCATGTGGCCGAGGAATTTCCGGAGCTGTGCGAGACGGAGGGCGAGGCGTTCGCCGAGAAACTCGGCACCCATGTGCAGCGCCTTGCGACCATCGTCAACGGCGACTGTGCCTGTACCACGCACGTCCCGCTGGATTCGGACGACACAGAGAAATCGGACAATTCGACCGAGGTTCGGCGCACAGCCCGCGCCGGCACCACCACCACGATCGACCAAGGAGCGTCGACATGACGACCACCCCCGAGGCACCACAACTGACCCAGGAAGAGACGATCGCCTCGCTGGGTAAGTACGGCTACGGCTGGGCGGATTCCGACATCGCGGGCGCAAGCGCGCAACGCGGCCTCAACGAGGCCGTGGTGCGTGACATCTCGGCCAAGAAGAACGAACCCGAGTGGATGCTCGACATCCGGCTCAAGGCCCTGCGCACGTTCGACAAGAAGCCGATGCCGCACTGGGGTTCCAACCTCGAGGGCATCGACTTCGACAACATCAAGTACTTCGTGCGGTCCACCGAGAAGCAGGCCGCGTCCTGGGAGGACCTGCCCGAGGACATCCGCAACACCTACGACAAGCTCGGCATCCCCGAGGCCGAGAAGCAGCGCCTGGTCGCCGGGGTGGCCGCGCAGTACGAGTCCGAGGTCGTCTACCACCAGATCCGCGAGGACCTGGAGGCGCAGGGCGTCATCTTCCTGGACACCGACTCGGGGCTGCGCGAACACCCCGAGATCTTCAAGCAGTACTTCGGCACGGTGATCCCGGCCGGCGACAACAAGTTCTCCGCGCTGAACACCGCGGTGTGGTCGGGTGGTTCGTTCATCTACGTGCCGCCGGGGGTACATGTCGACATCCCGCTGCAGGCCTACTTCCGGATCAACACCGAGAACATGGGCCAGTTCGAGCGCACGCTGATCATCGCCGACGAGGGCGCCTACGTGCACTACGTCGAGGGGTGTACGGCGCCGATCTACAAGTCCGACTCGCTGCATTCGGCGGTCGTCGAGATCGTGGTCAAGCCCGGTGCGCGGGTCCGGTACACGACCATCCAGAACTGGTCGAACAACGTCTACAACCTGGTCACCAAGCGGGCCAGGGCCGAGGCCGGCGCCACCATGGAGTGGATCGACGGCAACATCGGCTCGAAGGTCACGATGAAGTACCCGGCCGTGTGGATGACCGGTGAGCACGCCAAGGGCGAGGTGCTCTCGGTGGCGTTCGCCGGCGAGGGTCAGCACCAGGACACCGGCGCGAAAATGCTGCACCTGGCGCCCCACACCTCGTCGAACATCGTGTCCAAGTCGGTGGCCCGTGGCGGCGGCCGCGCGTCCTACCGCGGTCTGATCCAGGTCAACAAGGGTGCGCACGGCTCGCGGTCGAGCGTGAAATGCGATGCGCTGCTGGTCGATACGGTCAGCCGCTCCGACACCTACCCCTACGTCGACATCCGTGAGGACGACGTCACGATGGGGCACGAGGCCACCGTGTCCAAGGTCAGTGAGGATCAGCTGTTCTACCTGATGAGCCGCGGCCTGACCGAGGACGAGGCGATGGCCATGGTGGTGCGCGGGTTCGTCGAGCCGATCGCCAAGGAACTCCCGATGGAATACGCGCTCGAGCTGAACCGGCTCATCGAGCTGCAGATGGAAGGCGCGGTCGGCTAGTAATGGCAACGGAGAACCTGACTTCGGCGGTCGAGGGCGCCAACAAGGGCGAGCTGTTCACCTCATTCGACGTCGAGGCCTTCGAGGTGCCCGGCGGCCGCGACGAGCTGTGGCGGTTCACCCCGCTCAAGCGGCTGCGCGGGCTGCACAACGGGTCGGCCCCGGTGACCGGCAGCGCGCTGATCGAGGTGAGTGAACGTCCCGGCGTCGCGGTCGAGACCGTGCAGCGCGGTGACGAGCGACTCGGACAGGGCGGGGTGCCCGCGGACCGGATCGCCGCACAGGCGTTTTCGTCGTTCGGGCACGCCACCATCGTCACGGTGGGGCGCAATACCCAGCTCGACGAACCCATCGAGATCACCGTCAGCGGCCCCGGTGAGGGCAACACCGCCTACGGGCACCTGCAGGTACGGGTCGACGAGCTCGCGGAGGCCGTGGTCGTCATCGACCATCGCGGCAGCGGAACCTACGCCGACAACGTCGAATTCGTGCTCGGGGACGCGGCCCACCTCAAGGTGGTGTCGATCGCCGACTGGGCTGACGACGCGGTGCATGTCAGCATGCATCACGCGACACTGGGCAAGGATGCGGTGCTGCGCCACTTCGCGGTCACCCTTGGCGCCGACGTGGCGCGGCTGACCGGTCGGGTCCGGTTCTGCGCCCCCGGCGGTGACGCCGAACTGCTCGGCCTGTATTTCGCCGATGACGGTCAGCACTTCGAATCACGGCTGCTGGTCGATCACGCCCAACCGAACTGCCGTTCCCACGTGACCTACAAGGGCGCACTGCAGGGCGATCCGGATTCGAGCAGGCCCGACACCCACACGGTGTGGGTCGGTGATGTGCTGATCCGGGCCGAGGCCACCGGGACCGACACCTACGAGGTGAACCGCAACCTGGTACTCACCGATGGGGCACGGGCCGACTCGGTACCGAACCTGGAGATCGAGACCGGGGAGATCATCGGGGCCGGGCACGCCAGTGCCACCGGCCGATTCGACGACGAGCAGCTCTTCTATCTGCAGGCCCGTGGCATTCCCGAGGAGCAGGCCAGGCGCCTGGTGGTGCGCGGATTCTTCGGCGAACTGATTCAGAAGATCGCCGTGCCCGCGGTCCGGGACCGCCTCACCGAGGCCATCGAACACGAACTTGAGCTAACCGAAGGAACGAAGCAGCAATGAGCACTCTGGAAATCAAGGACCTCCACGTCAGTGTGGCCGCGACCGAGGCGGCCGAGGAGATCCCGATCCTCAAGGGCGTCGACCTGACCGTGAAGGCGGGGGAGACCCATGCGGTGATGGGGCCCAACGGATCCGGGAAGTCCACGCTGTCCTACGCGATCGCCGGCCACCCCAAGTACACCGTGACCTCGGGCTCGATCACGCTCGACGGGCAGGACGTCCTGGAGATGAGCATCGACGAAAGAGCCCGGGCTGGGCTGTTTCTGGCGATGCAGTACCCGGTCGAGGTGCCCGGCGTGTCGATGTCGAACTTCCTGCGCACCGCGGCTACCGCGGTGCGTGGCGAGGCGCCCAAGCTGCGGCACTGGGTCAAAGAGGTCAAGGGTGCGATGGACGACCTCGACATCGACCAGGCGTTCGGCGAGCGCAGCGTCAACGAGGGATTCTCCGGTGGCGAGAAGAAGCGGCACGAGATCCTGCAGTTGGCGTTGCTCAAACCCAAGATCGCGATCCTCGACGAGACCGACTCCGGTCTGGACGTCGACGCCCTGCGGGTGGTCAGCGAGGGGGTCAACCGCTACGCCGAGGAAACCCACGGCGGGATCCTGCTGATCACGCACTACACCCGGATCCTGCGGTACATCCAGCCGCAGTTCGTGCATGTGTTCGTCGGGGGCCGGATCGTCGAGTCCGGTGGACCTGAATTGGCCGATGAACTCGAAGAGAACGGATACGTGCGCTTCACCCAAGCCGTCGGAGCATGACATGACCATCGCTGCACAGTCGTTGGATGTCGCCGAACTGTCCAGGATCCGGTCTGATTTTCCGATCCTGAGCCGGGTGATGCGCGGTGGAAAACAACTGGCGTACCTGGATTCCGGGGCCACCTCGCAGAAACCGCTGGCGGTGCTCGACGCCGAGCGTGACTTCCTGACCACCTCCAACGGCGCCGTACACCGCGGTGCGCACCAGCTGATGGAGGAGTCGACGGACGCCTATGAGCAGGGGCGCGCCGATATCGCGGACTTCGTCGGTGCCGACGCCGATGAGCTGGTCTTCACCAAGAACGCCACCGAGTCGATCAACCTGGTGTCGTATGTGCTGGGGGACAAGCGTTTCGAGCATGCCGTCGGCCCTGGCGACGTCATCGTCACGACCGAACTCGAACACCACGCCAATCTGATCCCCTGGCAGGAGCTCGCCGAGCGCACCGGGGCCACCCTGCGCTGGTACGGAGTCACATCGGAGGGGCCCGACGCCGGTCGCATCGACCTGGACTCGCTGCAGCTCGACGAACGCGTCAAAGTCGTTGCCTTCAGCCATCATTCGAACGTCACGGGAGCCATCGCACCGGTCGCTGAGCTGGTGGCGCGGGCCAGGGCGGTCGGAGCGCTGACCGTGCTGGACGCCTGCCAGTCAGTACCCCACCAGCCGGTCGACCTGCACGCGCTCGACGTCGACTTCGCGGCGTTCTCCGGGCACAAGATGCTGGGGCCCACCGGCATCGGTGTGCTCTACGGCCGCCGCGAACTGCTCGACGCGATGCCGCCATTCCTCACCGGCGGGTCGATGATCGAGACCGTCACGATGGAGAAGACCACGTTCGCGCCCGCGCCGCAGCGGTTCGAGGCGGGCACCCCGATGACCTCGCAGGTCGTCGGGCTGGGCGCCGCGGCGCGGTACCTGAACGCGATCGGCCCGGCCGCCGTCGAAGCACACGAGGCCGAACTGGTCGCCGCCGCGCTGGAGGGTTTACGGGAGGTGCCGGGGGTTCGGATCATCGGGCCCACTTCCCTGGAGCACCGGGGTTCACCGGTGAGTTTCGTCGTCGACGGCATCCACGCCCACGACGTCGGGCAGGTGCTCGACGACGAGGGGGTCGCCGTACGCGTCGGCCATCACTGCGCGTGGCCGTTGCACCGCCGATTCGGTATCGCCGCCACCGCCCGTGCGTCGTTCGCGGTGTACAACACGCTCGACGAGGTCGACCGGCTGGTGGCCGGGGTGAAACGTGCCGTGGAGTTCTTTGCGTGACGGCGGGCGACCGATGAGAATGGAACAGATGTACCAGGAAGTCATCCTGGACCACTACAAGCATCCGCACCATCGCGGGTTGCGGGAGCCGTTCGGGGCCGAGGTGCATCACGTCAACCCGACCTGCGGTGACGAGGTGACGTTGCGGGTGGCGCTGTCCGGGGACGGCGATAGCGTCGCCGACATCTCCTACGACGGGCAGGGGTGCTCGATCAGCCAGGCCGCCACCTCGGTGCTGACCGATCAGGTGATCGGCCTGACCGTAGGCGATGCCCTCAAGACGGTCGAGGCGTTCACCGAGATGATTTCCTCACGCGGCAGCCTTGAGGGGGACGAGGATGTACTCGGCGACGGCATCGCGTTCGCGGGGGTCGCCAAATACCCGGCGCGGGTGAAATGCGCGCTGCTGGGCTGGCTGGCTTTCAAGGCCGCGCTGGCGGAGGCCAGGCCATCGAACGGAGCGCTGGCTGCGACCAGTGATGATGTGGAGGAACAGCGATGAGCGAGACCGCGACCGACGAATTTCTGGCCGACGTCGAAGAGGCGATGCGCGATGTGGTGGATCCGGAGCTGGGCATCAACGTCGTCGACCTCGGACTGGTCTACGGACTCAACGTCGAGGAGGGCGAGTCGGGCACCGTCGCCCTGATCGACATGACCCTGACCTCGGCGGCCTGCCCGCTCACCGATGTCATCGAGGATCAGTCGCGCACCGCGCTGGTGGGTGCCGGCCTGGTCGACGAGCTCAAGATCAACTGGGTGTGGAATCCGCCGTGGGGTCCGGACAAGATCACCGACGACGGGCGCGAACAGTTGCGGGCCCTCGGTTTCACCGTCTGATTTCGCGTATCCGCACGGTGATCCGATCCGCGGCGCGGCGGCTGGGTACGCCATGATCGTCACCGTGGAGGAATCGGAACTCATCCCGGCGTTGCGCCGCGGCGACGAGTCCGCGTTCGCGATGCTGGTCGACCGGCACACACCCGCCATGCTGCGGGTGGCGCGCGGATACGTGCCGACCGCCGAGATCGCCGAAGAGGTGGTGCAGGAGGCGTGGATCGCACTGATCGAGGGCATCGACAAGTTCGAGGGCCGATCATCGCTGCGGACCTGGCTGTTCACCGTGATGATCAACATCGCCAAGACCCGGGGGGTCCGGGAGCGCCGTGACGCCGACGCCGCGATCGCGGCGTTCACCGGTGGCACGGTGGACCCGGCCCGATTCCGCACCGGCGAGGATCCCTGGCCGGGGCATTGGCGATCCGACTCCCAGCCCAGCCCGTTTCCCGAGACGCCGGAGAATTCGGTGCTGGGGGCCGAACTCATCGCGGTCGCCGGTCGTGAACTGGAGAAACTGCCGGACCGCCAGCGCACCGTGGTGACCCTGCGCGACCTGCTCGGGTTCGAGGCCGCGGAGGTGTGCCTGCTGCTCGGCCTCACCGCCGCCAATCAGCGGGTACTGCTGCACCGGGGGCGTGCCGCCCTGCGGCAGGCACTGGAGGCGTATCTGGGAGGGGTGAGTTAGCGATGGACTGCAACGAACTCGTGGAACTCGTCACCGCATACCTCGACGATGCGCTGGACGCCGACACCCGGGCCCGCTTCGATCTGCATCTGCTGGATTGCGACGGCTGCGAAAACTACCTGCAGCAGTTCCGTCAGACCGTGCGCACCGTCGGCCGGATCGGCGAGGGGGAGTTCGATCCGGAGTTTCGCGCGCGGCTGCTCGAGGCGTTTAAAGACTTCGGTGAATAAAACGGAATCCGGCTGTATCCGGCTCCGTTGGACCTAGGCGTGAATGCATCTCCCGACGCGCTGTTCAGGCCGCTGACCATCGGGTCCCTGACGGTCCCGAATCGCTTCGCGATGGCCCCGATGACCCGGCGGGCCTCGCCCGCCGGGATACCCGGACCCGATGTCGCCGCCTACTACGCGCGGCGCGCGGCCGGCGGCGTCGGGCTGATCATCACCGAAGGCGTACGCCTGGCCGATGCTGCCGCCGGATGGCCGCCGGAGGTGCCGACCATCGTCGGCGCCGACGTGCTGGCCGGCTGGCGGGCCGTCACCGACGCCGTGCACAGCCACGGCGCGGTCATCGCCGCACAGCTGTGGCATCAGGGCGCCGAACGGGACGACTCCGACGGCGTGGCTCCGGTGAGCCCGTCCGGCCTGAACAGCCTCGGGGTGGCCAAGGGCCGTGCGCTGCGCTCCGACGAGCTGGCCGGGGTGGCGGCGGGGTTCGCCGAAGCCGCGCGCAACGCCCGCGATGCCGGCTTCGACGCGGTCGAACTGCACGGCGCCCACGGCTATCTGCTCGACGAATTCCTGTGGGAGGGGACAAATCGGCGCACCGACGGATACGGCGGCTCGGTGGCCGCGCGGACCAGGTTCCCGGCCGAGGTGGTGGCGGCGGTGCGCGACGCCGTCGGAGCCGAATTCCCGATCATCTACCGGTTCTCGCAGTGGAAGGCCAACGCCTACGACGCGCGGATCGCGGCCACCCCGGCCGAACTGGAGGAAGTGCTGGCGCCGTTGGTCGACGCGGGGGTGAACGTCCTGCATCCCTCGACACGGCGGCACTATCTGCCCGGGTTCACCGGATCGTCGTTGAGCCTGGCGGGCTGGAGCAAGCGGATCACCGGCCTCCCGGTGATCGGGGTCGGTTCGGTGGGGCTGTCCACCGAGTTCACCCCGGGCCGGTCGGGTCGCGATGTGATCACCCCGGCCCCGGTGGATCGGCTGGTAGAGCAGTTCGCCGCGGGGGAATTCGACATCGTCGCCGTCGGGCGCGCCCTGCTGGCCGATCCGGCCTGGGTGAACCGGCTGCGCGACGACACGCTGGCCGGTTTCGGCGGCTACCACGCCGAAACCGCGCTGGCCAGCTTGTATTGACCCCTAGGGTGGGGAACAGGCCGTCCCACCCCCGACGTTAGGACAGGTGTGAGTACGCAAGACATCACCGCAGACAAATTCAACGACACCATCAACGACAACGACATCGTGCTGGTGGACTTCTGGGCGTCGTGGTGCGGGCCGTGTCGCGCGTTCGCGCCGACGTTCGCCGCGTCCTCCGACAAACACCCGGACGTGGTGCACGGCAAGGTCGACACCGAGGCCGAGCAGGGGCTCGCCGCGGCCGCCGACATCCGGTCGATCCCGACACTGATGGCGTTCAAGAAGGGCAAGCTGGTCTTCAACCAGGCCGGGGCGCTGCCGCCGGCGGCCCTGGAGGAACTGGTGCAGAAGGTCAAGGAGTTCGACGTGGACGCGGCGATCGCCGCACAGGACGACGCCGAACAGGTGTAGCCGCCGGCACGCGCGATAGCGTGCTTGTCCGTGGCTGAATCCAACCAATTCGTTCTGGTCGAGCGTCCCCGTGCGGGCCTGGCCCTGGTGACCCTCAACCGGCCGGAGCGGATGAACTCGATGGCGTTCGACGTCATGGTGCCGCTCAAGCAGACGCTCGAGGAGCTGCGCTACGACAACTCGGTGCGCGTCGTCGTTCTGACCGGGGCCGGGCGAGGCTTCTCCTCGGGTGCCGACCACAAGTCCGCGGGCGCGGTGCCGAACGTCGAGGGGCTGACCCGGCCGACGTTCGCGCTGCGGTCGATGGAGCTCCTCGACGATGTGATCTTGGCCCTACGCCGCCTGCACCAACCGGTGATCGCCGCGGTCAACGGTGCCGCCATCGGCGGTGGGCTGTGTCTAGCGTTGGCCTGCGATGTCCGGGTCGCGGCATCCGGCGCGTATTTCCGC
Source organism: Mycobacterium sp. NPDC003449 (assembly GCF_053588415.1). Taxonomy (NCBI): domain Bacteria; kingdom Bacillati; phylum Actinomycetota; class Actinomycetes; order Mycobacteriales; family Mycobacteriaceae; genus Mycobacterium; species Mycobacterium sp. NPDC003449. The sequence goes on along the minus strand of NZ_JBSFPX010000165.1, from coordinate 5,012 downwards.
GCCGCCGGGATCAACAACGGGCTGACGGCCAGTGAGCTGGGCTTGTCCTATCTGTTGCCGCGGGCCATCGGCTCCTCGCGGGCGTTCGAGATCATGCTCACCGGCCGCGACGTCGACGCCGAGGAAGCCCAACGCATCGGGCTGGTGTCACATTCGGTCCCCGACAGTGAGCTGCTCGACACCTGTTACCGGATGGCCGAGGGCATGGCCGCGTTCTCCCGGCCGGGAATCGAGTTGACCAAGCGCACACTTTGGAGTGGACTGGACGCCGCTAGCCTGGAAGGGCACATGCAGGCCGAAGGTCTGGGGCAACTTTTCGTGCGCCTGCTCACCGCAAACTTCGAAGAGGCGGTCGCCGCGCGCGCGGAGAAACGGCCCCCGGAATTCACCGACGAGCGCTAGCGCGAGGAGCCGACGGGTAACGACCACACGTAACAGGGAAATGAGGAGGACGGCAGCGTGATCACCGCAACGGACCTGGAGGTCCGCGCCGGCGCGCGCACGTTGCTTTCCATCGACGGCTCCGCGCTGCGGGTGCAGCCCGGCGACCGGATCGGCCTGGTCGGACGCAACGGGGCGGGCAAGACGACGACCATGCGCATCCTGGCCGGGGAGGGCGAGCCGTACGCCGGATCGGTCAGCACGACCGGCGAAATAGGTTATCTGCCACAGGATCCCAAAGAAGGCGATCTCGACGTGCTGGCCCGCGACCGGGTGCTGTCGGCCCGCGGGCTGGACACCCTGCTCGCCGACCTGGAAAAGCAGCAGGTGCTGATGGCCGAGGTCGCCGACGATGCGGCCCGCGACAAGGCGGTCCGCCGCTACGGCCAGCTCGAGGAGCGGTTCTCGGCGTTGGGCGGGTACGCCGCCGAAAGTGAGGCGGGCCGGATCTGCGCCAGCCTCGGCCTGCCCGAGCGGGTTCTGACCCAGCCGCTGCGCACGCTGTCGGGCGGTCAGCGGCGACGGGTGGAGCTGGCCCGCATCCTGTTCGCGGCCTCGGAAGCGGGGTCGGGTTCGGCCACCACACTGTTGCTCGACGAGCCCACCAACCACCTCGACGCCGACTCGATCGGCTGGCTGCGGGACTTCCTGCACAACCACACCGGCGGGCTTGTGGTGATCAGTCACAACGTGGATCTGCTCGCTGAGGTGGTCAACCGGGTGTGGTTCCTCGATGCGGTGCGTGGTGAGGCCGACGTCTACAACATGGGCTGGCAGAAGTATCTCGATGCCCGCGCCACCGACGAGCAGCGCAGGCGCCGTGAACGCGCCAACGCCGAGCGGAAGGCCTCCGCGCTGCGCACCCAGGCCGCGAAGATGGGCGCCAAGGCCACCAAAGCCGTTGCCGCGCAGAATATGTTGCGCCGCGCCGATCGGATGATGGCGGCGTTGGACGACGAGCGGGTGGCCGACAAGGTGGCCCGGATCAAGTTCCCGAGCCCGGCGGCGTGCGGCAAGACTCCACTGGTGGCCAAGGGACTGACCAAGACCTACGGGTCGTTGGAGATCTTCACCGGTGTCGATCTGGCCATCGACCGGGGATCGCGGGTGGTGGTGCTCGGGCTCAACGGTGCGGGCAAGACGACGCTGCTTCGGCTGCTGGCCGGTGCCGAGACGGCCGATGCCGGCGAGTTGGAGCCCGGCCACGGACTCAAGCTCGGCTACTTCGCCCAGGAACACGACACGCTCGACGATCACGCCACGGTATGGGAGAACATCCGCCACGCCGCCCCCGATACCGGCGAGCAGGATCTGCGGGGTCTGCTGGGCGCCTTCATGTTTACCGGCCCGCAGCTGGAGCAGCCGGCAGGCACGCTGTCCGGCGGCGAGAAGACCCGGTTGGCGCTGGCCGGGCTGGTCGCCTCCACCGCCAACGTGCTGCTGCTCGACGAGCCGACCAACAACCTCGACCCGGCGTCGCGTGAGCAGGTGCTCGACGCGTTGCGCAGTTATCAGGGGGCGGTGGTGTTGGTGACACACGATCCGGGCGCCGCCGAGGCGCTCGATCCGCAGCGTGTGGTGCTGCTGCCGGACGGCACCGAGGACTTCTGGTCCAACGAGTACCGGGATCTGATCGAGCTCGCCTGATCCGAAATCTCAAGACCCGCCGGATTTTCGGACACGTAAATCGAAGACGTTTGGCCAATTCCGCCCACCTGTGTGTGACGGGTTCCTACTCTGGGTATGCGTCGGGACATCGAGAGCGGGGAGATGTCGATGAAGGAAACCAGCACGACCCGGGACCAGCTGCTGACCGAGCTGCGGAGCGCCTACGAGGGGGGCGCGAGCATCCGTTCGCTGGTCGCGAGGACCGGTCGATCGTACGGCTCGATACACAGCTTGCTGCGCGAGTCGGGGACCACCATGCGCAGCCGTGGCGGGCCCAATCACCGCACCCGGTCGAGACCCTGACCCGCCGGCTGCTGTTGCCGCACAGAGGCTTCGACGAGGTCGAGGACGGCGCTGAGCTGCTTGGGATCGTCGCCGGAGGCCAGGTGCGCGATCAGGCCGTCGAGCACCAGGTCCAGGTAGATGTGCAGCACCTCGCTCGGCACGTCGTCGCGCAGCCGCCCGGCCTGCTTCTGGCGGCGTAGACGCTCGGTGGTGGCCGCCGACAGCTCGGCGGAGCGTTCCGCCCAGCCCCGGTGAAACGCCGGGTCGTTGCGGAGCTTTCGGGCGATCTCCAGCCGCGTGGCCAGCCAGTCGAACTGCTCGGGCGCGGCGAGCATGTTCCGCATCACCTGGATCAGGCCTTCACGGGCGGCCACATCGGCCATCCGTTCCGCATCCTCGCGGGCCAGCTCGAAGAACAGGGTGTCCTTGTCCTTGAAGTGGTGAAAGATCGCGCCGCGCGACAGCCCGATGGTGTGTTCGAGCCGTCGCACGGTCGCGCTCTCGTACCCGTACTGGGCGAAGCAGCGCCTGGCGCCGTCAAGGATCTGACGGCGCCGGGCCGCGAGGTGGTCGTCGGTTACCCGGGGCACTTCACACACACTCCTCGCGCAAGCGCTCGTCGGCGTCCCGCTGCTATCGCTTCGACCCGGTCTACTTCGACTTCAGCATATTGCGCAGCACGTACTGCAGGATGCCGCCGTTGCGGTAGTAGTCGGCCTCACCGGGCGTGTCGATGCGGACCACCGCGTCGAATTGAACCGTCTCGCCATTTTCGCGGGTGGCGGTCACCTTCACCGTCTTGGGCGTCTTGCCCTCGTTCAGCGCGGTGATGCCCGCGATATCGAAGGTCTCGGTACCGTCCAGTTTGAGGCTCGCTGCCGATTCGCCGGCCGGGAACTGCAGCGGGATGACGCCCATACCAATGAGATTCGACCGGTGGATGCGCTCGAATGACTCGGTGATGACAGCCTTCACTCCCAGCAGCACCGTGCCCTTGGCCGCCCAGTCACGCGATGAGCCGGAACCGTATTCCTTGCCGCCGAGGACCACGAGCGGGATACCGGCCTTCTGGTAGTTGACCGACGCGTCGTAGATGAACGACTGGGGCCCACCATCCTGGGTGAAGTCGCGGGTGTAGCCGCCCGAGACATCGTCCAGCAGCTGGTTGCGCAACCGGATGTTGGCGAAGGTGCCGCGAATCATCACCTCGTGGTTGCCGCGCCGCGACCCCAGCGAGTTGTAGTCCTTGCGTTCGACGCCGTTGGCATCGAGGTACTGCGCGGCCGGGGTGCCCGGCTTGATCGCACCGGCCGGGCTGATGTGGTCGGTGGTCACCGAATCACCCAGCAGTGCAAGCACTCTGGCGCCGGTGATGTCGCCGACCGGCTCCGGATCGGCAGGCATGCCGTCGAAATACGGGGCCTTGCGCACATAGGTGGAGCTGTCGGCCCACTCGAAGGTGTTGCCCTCAGGGGTGGGCAGTGAGCGCCAACGCTCGTCGCCCTTGAACACGTCGGCATAGGAGTCGGTGAACATCTCCCGGTTGATCGAGCTGGCGATGGTCTCCTCGATCTCGGCGGCCGACGGCCAGATGTCCTTCAAGAAGACGTCATTGCCGTCCTGATCGGTGCCCAGCGGGTCGGACTCGAAGTCGAAGTCCATGGTGCCCGCGATGCCGTAGGCGATGACCAGGGGCGGGGAGGCCAGGTAGTTCATCTTGACGTCGGGGGAGATGCGGCCCTCGAAGTTGCGGTTACCCGAGAGCACCGCGGTGACCGAGAGGTCGTTGTCGTTGACCGCCTTCGAGATCTCGTCGGGCAGCGGGCCGGTGTTGCCGATGCAGGTGGTGCAGCCGTAGCCGCCAAGGTAGTAGCCCAGCTTCTCCAGGTACGGCCACAGGCCGGCCTTGTTGTAGTAGTCGGTGACCACCTGCGACCCGGGCGCCATGTTCGTCTTGACCCACGGCTTGGAGGTCAGCCCCTTCTCGACGGCCTTCTTGGCCAGCAGCGCCGCGCCGATCATCACCGACGGGTTGGAGGTGTTGGTGCACGAGGTGATACCGGCGACGACGACGGCACCGTGGTCGAGCACGAACTCGCCGCGCTCCTCGGATTTCACGGTGATCGGTTTGGACGGCCTGCCCTCGGCGCCGTTGGCGGCCGACGGACGCACATCGACCGCACCGTCGTCGGCGAACGACAGCTTGGCCGGGTCCGAGGCCGGGAACGATTCCTCTACCGCCTCGTCGAGCTGCGTGTGCGGGGTCGGCAGGTTCTCCTCGACGTAGTTGTGGATGTCCTTGCGGAACGCGTTCTTGGCATCCGTGAGCTCGATGCGGTCCTGCGGGCGTTTCGGGCCGGAAATGGAGGGCACCACGGTGGACAGGTCGAGCTCGAGGTATTCGGAGAAGGCCGGCTCGTGGTCGGGCTCATGCCACATGCCCTGGGCCTTGGCGTAGGCCTCGACCAGGGCCAGCTGCTGGTCGTCGCGCCCGGTCAGCCGCAGGTAGTTGATGGTCTCCTCATCGATCGGGAAGATCGCTGCGGTGGAACCGAATTCGGGGCTCATATTGCCCAGGGTGGCGCGGTTGGCCAGCGGCACCTCGGCCACGCCCTTGC
>NZ_JBSFPX010000164.1:0-17636 GCF_053588415.1 Mycobacterium sp. NPDC003449 | reverse complement strand
CCTCAGCGGCGGCAGCATCGACGCCTTCGTCGGCGCCGGCGAGCATCTGCGCCATGTACGGGTGCCCGGCCCACCGCTCGATCTCCTGCGCACCCAACTCAGGTGCCTCGACGGCCAGGCAGATCGACCCGCGCCACCGCTCATGCCAGTTGTTGTGACCGTCGAGCCAGTGATTGGCCTGCCAGTCGTTCAGCGCGCAGTTCATCGCATGGTTGGCCTCGGGGATGTGGGCCGAGTATGCCGCGGGTTCCAGCACCGCGATATCGGCCCCGGCCTCCATGATGAGCTGGCGGAATGCGAGATCGGGGTCGCTGCCCGCGAATTCGCCGTCGGAGGGGAAGGTGTCGGTGCGCATCGCGTAGGCGTGCGCGTAGTCGGGTGCGTCGTAGTAGATCAGCTCGCCGACGTCATGGGTCCCGAAGTACCGGCTGCGCCACGGTTCCGGGATGTACTGCCCCAGCACGCCCCGGCGGGGCACCGGATGCACATCGGAGTCGACGCAGCGCACCGCGATGCGTTCGGCGGCGGGCACCCTGGGTGAGATTGTCGCGGTCATAACTCCCTCTCGTTCAGACTGCGACGGCGACGGACTTGGTCTCGATGTAGCCGTCGAGACCCTCACGGCCGAGCTCACGGCCATAGCCGCTGTTCTTGACGCCGCCGAACGGTGCGAACGGATCCATTGTGTACCCCTGGTTTACCCCGAAAGTGCCGGTTTGTACACGCTCGGCGATGGCCACGCCGCGTTCGGTGTCGGCCGTCCACACCGAACCGGCCAGCCCGTAGTCGGAGTCGTTGGCGATGGCAACGGCCTCGTCTTCGTCCGCGTAGGGGATCACGGTGAGCACCGGGCCGAAGATCTCCTCACGGGCGATCCGCATCGCGTTGTGCGCCCCGTCGAACAGGGTGGGCCGCACGTACCAGCCGGTGTCGACGCCGTCGGGCAGGTCGGTGCCGCCGACCACCAGGCGGGCGCCCTCGCGCCGACCGAGCTCGATGTAATCGCGCACGCGGTGCTGTTGTCGCCGCGACACCAGCGGCCCGAGATCGGTGCCCGGATCGGCGGGGTCACCGACAACCAGGGCGCTCATCCGGGTGGCCAACGCGTCGACGAACTCCTTCTCCCGGCTGGCCGGGACGACGATGCGGGTGAGGGCGTTACAGATCTGGCCGCTGTTGGACAGGCTCGCCGACCGCACCCCGGCCGCGACCGTGCCCGGGTCGGCATCGTCGAGGACGATCGCCGCGGATTTGCCGCCCAGCTCGAGGCTCACCTTGGTGAGATTGGCGGCTGCGGCGGTGGCGACGGCCCGGCCCGCGGCCGTGGACCCGGTGAACGACACCTTGTCGACGCCGGGGTGAGCCACCAGCTGGGCGCCGACGGACACGCCACCCGGCACGACCGTGACGATGCCGTCCGGTAGGCCGGTCTCCTTGAGCATCTCGGCGAGCAGCAGCGCGTCCAGCGGCGACTCGGGCGCCGGTTTGAGCACCACGGCGCATCCGGCGAGCAGTGCGGGCACGAGTTTCGTGACGATCAGGAACTGCGGCATATTCCACGGCACCACGGCCGCGACCACCCCGACCGGCTCGCGGCGCACCCGCACGTCGGCGCCGAAGAACCCGCGACGGTCCTCCCGCCAGGGGTAGTTCTCGGCGAGGTCGCAGAATGCCGAGATCATCACGGCCGGCAGCCCGACCTGGGCCCGCTGGGCGAAACCGATCGGCGCCCCGATCTCGGCCGAGATCAGTTGGGCCATCTCGCCGCGCCGCTGCCCGTAGATCTCGGCCAGACGTCTGACCACCGCGATGCGATCCTCCGGTGCGGTGCCGGCCCATTCGCCGACCGCCGCCCCGGCTGCCGTCACCGCCCTGTCGACGTCCGCGGGCTGCGCCGCGGCCACGCTCGCGATGGACTGTTCGGTATGCGGCGACACCACATCGATCCGATCAACCTGCTGATCCATCCGGATCCTCCCGCCTGAGTCCCTTCGAGTATGGACCGCCGCCACGGTCATTATCAACTACTTGTCATTAAGCGGCGGAGGGGCTAGCGTCGCCGCCAGACGAACGGGACAGGAGTGAGTGATGCCGCGTTTCCCCAAGCCGCCCGAGGGCAGTTGGACCGAGCACTACCCCGAACTGGGGACCGGCCCGGTCTCCTACGAGGACTCGATCAGTCCCGAAATCTATGCCCTGGAACGCGAAGCCATCTTCAAACGGGCCTGGCTCAATGTCGGCCGGGTCGAACAACTCCCCCGCAAGGGCAGCTATTTCACCCGCGAGCTGGCCGTCGCCAACACCTCGATCATCCTGGTGCGCACCACATCCGGGGAGGTGAAGGCATTCCACAACCTGTGCAGGCACCGCGGCAACAAATTGGTCTGGCACGATATGCCCCGCGAGGAGACCAGCGGGGTGTGCCGGCAGTTCACCTGCAAGTACCACGCCTGGCGCTACGACCTCAACGGCAACCTGACCTTCGTGCAGCAAGAGGAGGAGTTCTTCGACCTCGACAAGTCGCGCTTCGGCCTGGTCGAGGTGCACTGCGACGTGTGGGAGGGGTTCATCTTCGTCAACTTCGCCAAGACGCCGGAACAGTCCCTGCACGAGTTCCTCGGGCCGATGATCCTTGGCCTGCACGGCTATCCGTTCGACAAGATGACCTCACGCTGGCATTACCGGTCCGAGGTCAACGCGAACTGGAAGCTGTACATGGACGCGTTCCAGGAGTTCTATCACGCCCCGATTCTGCATGCGAACCAGTCGCCGACCGCATATTCGAAAGCCGCGGCCGAGGCCGGCTTCGAGGCACCGCATTACCGCCTCGACGGGCCGCACCGGCTGGTGAGCACCTCGGGTGTGCGGGCCTGGGAGATGCCGGACGAGATGCGCAAGCCGATCGAGGACATCTGCCAGAGCGGACTGTTCGGGCCATGGGACAAACCCGATCTGGGCCCCATGCCCGATGGGCTCAACCCGGCGAAATGCGATCCGTGGGGCCTGGATTCGTTCCAGTTGTTCCCCAACTTCGTCATCCTGTTCTGGGGCCAGGGCTGGTACCTGACCTACCACTACTGGCCGACGTCCCACAACACCCACATCTTCGAGGGCACCATCTACTTCCCGCAGCCGCGCACCCCGCGCGAACGCATCGCCCAGGAACTGGCGGCGGCCTCGTTCAAGGAATACGGGTTGCAGGACGCCAACACCCTCGAGGCCACCCAGACCATGATCGAATCCCGGGCGGTCCAGGAGTTCCTGCTCAACGATCAGGAGATCCTGCTGCGCCACCTGCACAAGGAGACCGCCGCGTGGATCGCCGACTATCAGGGCCGCAGGCCCGCGGTGGAGGTGTGAGCCCGGTGCTTCCCGTCGAATTCGCCGATCTGGAACGGTATTCCGGGTGGTGTCTGCCCAGCGAGCGGATGCGCTACGCGAAACGGCTGTCCAGCTCGATGCACGATATGCAGGCGTTCTACGATGCGGTCACCGCGCGCGCCGAGGAGGCCATCGCCTACTGCGACAAGTTCTCACTCGACGATATGCCCGACGACGTCCTTGCGCTCATGCACATGCTGTATTCGATGATCACCGTGTCGTTTCCGGTGGAGTGCTGGAAGCAACCCCGGGTGCCCGACTCGGGCGCCACGTGGCTGGAGTGCGACTCAGAACCGGTCCCATGACGACCGTACTGCGGGCCGCACGGTGGGCCGATGTCGAGGCAGGCACCGTGCACGCACCGGCCGTGGTCGTGATCGAGGGCAACCGCATCACCGCGGTGAATCCCACTGAACGGCCGCCGGATTCGGCGACCGTGCTTGATCTCGGCGACGTCACGCTGCTGCCCGGCCTGATGGACATGGAGCTCAACCTGCTCATCGGCGGCCCTGGCAGCCCCGAGGGATTGCCCACCCCGATGCACGGTGTGCAGGACGATCCGGCGTACCGGACGCTGCGCGGCGCGGTCAACGCCCGCACCACGTTGGATGCCGGGTTCACCACGGTGCGCAACCTCGGGCTGATGGTCAAGACCGGCGGGTATCTGCTCGACGTGGCCCTGCAGCGGGCGATCGACCAGGGTTGGCATACCGGGCCCCGCATCTATCCGGCGGGTCATGCCGTCACCCCGTACGGCGGGCATCTCGATCCCACGGTGTTCCAGCGGTTGGCGCCCGGGATCATGCCGCTGTCGGTGGCCGAGGGCATCGCCAACGGGGTGCCCGATGTGATCGCGTGCGTGCGCTACCAGATCCGCCACGGCGCCAAGCTGATCAAGGTGTCGGCATCGGGCGGGGTGATGTCGCACAGCACCGCACCGGGGGCACAGCAGTACTCCGACGCCGAGTTCGCCGCGATCGCCGACGAGGCGCACCGCGCGGGTGTACGGGTGGCCGCCCATGCGGTCGGCGACACCGCGATTCAGGCCTGCATCCGCGCCGGGATCGACTGCATCGAGCATGGTTTTCTGGCTAGCGACGAGACCATCCAGATGATGGTCGATCACGGCACGTTCCTGGTGTCGACCACCTACCTCACCGACGCCATGGCGATCGACCGCATCGCACCCGAGCTCCGCACCAAGGCGCTGGACGTTTTCCCCCGGGCGAAAGCCATGCTGCCCAAGGCGATCGACGCCGGCGTACGCATCGCGTGCGGTACCGACGCCCCGGCGATCCCGCACGGGCAGAACGCCAAGGAGCTCGGTGCGCTGGTGGCCCGCGGGATGAGCCCGATGCAGGCGATCCGGGCCGCCACCGTGGTGGCCGCCGAGTTGATCGACGCGGACGACGAACTCGGCCGGCTGGCTCCTGGCTATCTCGCCGACATCATCGGGGTGCCAGGTGATCCTTCGACCGATATCGCTGCTCTGCTCGACGTCGCCTTCGTCATGAAGGACGGGCAAGTCCACAAAGCCGCCTGATCGCGCGATACCGTCGTAGTGACAGGAGAAACATGGAACTCACCGACAACATTTTGTGGCTGCTCAAGCAGGCCTTCTACTTTTCGCTGACCACCGTCAACGACGCGGTCAGCGGTCACGGCGTGAGCACCGCCCAGATCGGCGTGCTGCGCCAGCTGTCGAACGAACCCGGCCTGTCCGGGGCGGAACTGGCCCGCCGGCTGCTGATCAGCCCGCAGGGCGTGCAACTCGCACTCACGGCGCTGGAGAAGCGTGGACTGGTCGAACGCAAACAGAACCCGCAGCACGCCCGCATCCTGCAGGCGTTCCTCACCGACGAGGGGCGCCAGGTGGCCGCGGCCGTCGTCACCGACGCGATCACGGCCCACGAGAAGGTCTTCGGTGTCCTGACCCCCGAGGAACAGCAGACCCTGCGCGATCTGCTGAGCCGGGTCGTCGAAAAAGGCACCGGACACGAGCTGTTCGACGACCACATCGAGCGCTGACGGCTGCACGTCGACCGGCGCCGCCGCGTCGTCAAAGGCCCAGGACGCGACGAAGTCCCCGATCAACGTCTTGCATCAAGTTCGCCGGTAACCCGCCGGCCCGATCGGTGAGATCCGACTTGTCGAGTGTGACGAGCGCCGTCACGTCGGCAACTGAATCGCGTGGGAGCCCTGTCGCGTTCGCCGGACCGTGAGGGGACCCGGTCGACACCGTCGGCATACAGCACCCGCGTCATTATCTAGTACTTGATACTAATCCCAAGTAGTTGATACTGTGATGGCGATGCTTGAACCAGCCACAACCCCGGTCGAAGGTTTCGCACCGCTTCGCGTCAAGCGAGTCGTGCGGGAGACCTCCGATGCGATATCGCTGGTATTCGATCGGCCGACGTCCGACGCTGGCGAATTCGATTATCTCCCCGGCCAATACCTCACACTGCTCGTGCACGTGAACGGGCAGGAACACCGACGCTGCTACTCGATGTCGTCAGATCCTGACCTCGACCAGGATCTGCAGATCACCATCAAGCGCGACCGGGACGGCGTGGTCTCCAACTGGCTCAACAACACCGCCGCACCCGGGGACCAACTGCACGCATCACGCCCGCAGGGCCGGTTCGTCATGCGCGAGCACGAACGCGATCTCGTGGCATTCGCCGGCGGCAGCGGAATCACGCCCGTCTACTCGCTGCTGCGGTCGGCGCTGGAGACCACCGGCCGCGCCGCCCGGTTGTTCTACGCGAACCGAGGCCGGGATTCCATCATCTTCGACGCACCCCTGGCCGTGCTGCAGCGGCGCCACACCGCGAGGTTCGACGTGCATCATCACATCGACGACGAGCATGGTCTCGTCACGGCGGCCCAGATCGCGGACTTTGCCGGCGAGGCCCGCGACTGCGACTTCTACGTCTGCGGGCCCGCACCGTTCATGGACACCGTCGAGAAGACCCTCCTGTCCGCCGGGATATCGGCCGAGCAGCTTCATCTCGAACGATTCACCGTCGCTCAGACCGCGTCGCCCGACCCGGCCGAACCCGTCGTCACCGAGGAGGTCACGATCGAACTCGGCCGCAGCACGGTCACCGAGCCGTATCGGGCCGGCAACACCCTGCTGCAGACAGCGCGGATGGCCGGCCTGAAGGCGCCGTCGTCCTGCGAAACCGGTTCCTGCGGAACATGTATGGCACACGTGGTCGAGGGCAGCGCACGCATGCTCAACAACGACGCCCTCGACGAGGATGAGGTGGCCGAGGGTTGGGTGGTGACGTGTCAGGCGCTGCCGACGAGCCGCACGATCAAGGTGGTTTACGAATGACACGAGTAGCCGTGGTCACCGGCGGCGGTTCCGGCATGGGTGAGTCCACCTGCCACGAGCTGGGCCGCCGTGGCTTCGATGTGGCGGTCCTCGACCGCAACGAGAAGGCCGCGCAACGGGTTAGCGATGACCTTCGAACCGAGGGCGTCACCGCGATGGCCCTGGGAGCCGATGTCACCGACAGCCGGGCCGTCGGCGAGGGCTTCGACAAGGTCCGCGGCGAACTGGGTCCGGTGACGGCGCTGGTCACCAGCGCCGGCACGTTCGGATTCTCACCGTTCCTCGACATCACCGACGACGCGTGGGCGCGGATCATCGACGTCAACCTCACCGGCACCTTCTACAGCTGCCGGGCCGCGTTGCCGGACATGATCGAGTCGAAATGGGGTCGCATCGTGATGATCTCGTCGTCCAGCGCACAGCGCGGATCGCCGTTCGCCGCGCACTACGCCGCATCCAAAGGCGCAGTCATCACACTGACGAAGTCGCTGGCCCGCGAGTACGCCGAGCACGGCATCACGGTCAACAACATTCCCCCGTCCGGCATCGAAACCCCCATGCAGCACGAGTCGCAGGCCGCGGGGTATCTGCCCTCCAACGAGCAGATCGCGGGCAACATCCCGATGGGCCGGCTCGGCACCGGCGCCGATATCGCGGCGGCCGTGGGGTTCCTGTGTTCTGATGCAGCGGGTTTCATCACGGGCCAGGTACTCGGCGTCAACGGCGGAGCAGTGATGTGAGAGAACAGGAGGCATCCATGGCGAAATGGGCTAAACCGGCCGAAGGTTCCTGGACCGAACACTATCCCGACCTGGGAACCGGTCCGATCTCGTTCCGTGACTCGACCTCACCAGAGTTCTACGAGACCGAACGCGAGGCGGTGTTCAAACGGGCCTGGCTCAACGTCGGCAGGGTCGAGGAGACGCCTGACGTCGGCAGCTATGTGACCAAGGAGATCGAAGCGGCGCGATCCTCAGTCATCGTGGTGCGCGGCGACGACGGCCGGATCCGGGCGTTTCACAACACCTGCCGTCACCGCGGGAACAAGCTGGTGTGGAACGATTTTCCGGACCGTGAGACCGCCGGGTCGGGCGAGTTCTTCGAGTGCAGGCAATGCGGCTGGCGGTACGGGCTGGACGGCGCACTGATCCACGTGCCCGAGCCCTTCGGGGTCGATGCCGCCGATTACCGGAACTACGACCTGATCCCGGTGCACTGCGACATCTGGAACGGGTTCGTGTTCATCAACTTCGACACGCGACCACGCCAGAGCCTGCGGGACTTCCTGGGCCCGATGCTCACCGGCCTGGACGACTATCCGTTCCACCGGCTCACCGAACGCTACGACTGGGTCGCGCACAACAACAGCAACTGGAAGATCTTCGCCGACGCCTTCCAGGAGTACTACCACGTGCCGTCCCTGCACACCCAGCAGGTGCCGCCCGAGGTGCGGGACCCCAACGCGGGCTTCACCTGTGGGCACTTCCAGCTGGACGGTCCGCACCGACTGGTCTCGACCGCAGGAACCCGCCGCTGGTTGTTGGCCCCGGAGTACATGTACCCGATCGAGCGGGCGACCAAGAGCGGTCTGGTCGGGCCGTGGCGGACGCCGGATATCGGCGAACTGCCCGCCGGGCTGAACCCCGGCAACATCGAACCCTGGGGGATCAGCAACTTCCAGATCTTCCCCAACACCGAAATCCTCATCTACGGCGGCTGGTATCTGCTGTACCGGTACTGGCCCACATCCCACAACACCCACCGCTTCGAGGCCTACACCTACTTTCACCCGGCCCGGTCCGTTCGGGAGCGGATCGAGCACGAGGTGGCCGCGGTGGTCCTGAAGGAGTTCGCCCTGCAGGACGCCGGCATGCTCGGCGGCACCCAGGCCGCCCTGGAGTACGGCATCGTCGACGACTTTCCACTCAACGACCAGGAGATCCTGGTGCGTCACCTGCACAAGGTGGTAGTCGACTGGGTGGACGAGTATCAGCGCACCAGCCGCCCGGTCGGGGTGTGACATGCCGGAAACCATGCTGCCCAGTGCCTTCGCCGAACTCGAGCCCTACGCGCCGGTGTGGTGCCTGGCCACCGAGACCGAACGGTGGAACGCCAGATTGTCCGCGACGATGCGGGAGATGGAGCAGTTCTACGACGCCTTCTTCCCGCGGCTGGAAGAGGCGATCGACTACTGCGACAAGTATCCGCTCGACGGCATCCCCGACGATGCGCTCAACCTGCTGCGTCTCATCTACTCGCTGATCATGGTGTCGATGGCGGTGGAGGTCATGCACCAGCCGGCCCCCGTCGACGGCGCGGACGCCGTGATGATCCGCACCGGTGAACCACGGCCCTGACCGCCCCTTACGAGAGGATCTCAATGAGTGTGCTGACCATCAACAAGCTGACCGCGTCGGTGGGGGCCGAGGTCGTCGGCGTCGACCCGGAACGGCTCGCCGGTGACAACGGCCTCGGAGCCGCGATCCTCGACGCGCTGGAAGACAACGGTGTGCTGGTGTTCCACGATCTGCATCTGGAACCCGAAGTCCAGGTGGTCTTTTCCCAGCGGCTCGGCGAGATCGACCGGTCCTCGGACGGCCACCACCCGGTGTCGGGCATCTACCCGATCACCCTGGATCAGACCAAGAACAAGGCCGCGGAGTACCTCAAGGCGACCTTCGACTGGCACATCGACGGCTGCACACCTCTGCACGACGAATGTCCGCAGAAGGCCACGGTGCTCTCCGCGGTGCAGGTCGCCGCGCGGGGCGGGGAGACCGAGTTCGCCAACTCCTACGCGGCCTACGAGACCCTCGGCGATGCCGACCGGAAGCGCTGCGAGACACTGCGTGTGGTCCATTCTCTGGAAGCCTCGCAGCGGCGGGTGTATCCGGATCCGACCCCGGAACAGCTGACCCGGTGGCGGGCCCGCCCAACCCATGAGAACCCGTTGGTGTGGACGCACCGCAGCGGGCGAAAGTCGCTGGTGCTCGGCGCATCCGCGGATCACATCGCCGGCATGGACATCGACGAGGGGCGGGCGCTGCTGGCCGAACTCCTCGCCCACGCCACGACCGCCGACAAGGTGTACAGCCACAAGTGGTCGGTCGGCGACACCGTCATCTGGGACAACCAGGGGGTCCTGCACCGGGCCGCTCCCTACGAGCCGGACTCGCCTCGTCACATGCTGCGCACCACGGTGCTCGGCGACGAGCCCATCCAGTGAGGCATCCGCTTCGGTTGGCCCCGTTGCCATCCGGGCAGTGGGACGACGACATACGGTCATCGCTCACCTCGCTCATCCCGGCCGAACGCGCGAACCCGGAAGGTGCCGGCAATGTCTTGTCCACGCTGGTGCGCCACCCCGCGCTGACCCGGGCGTACCTGCCGTTCAACGCCTATCTGCTGCGGGATTCGCAACTGTCGCCGCGGGTTCGCGAAGTCGCGTTGCTGCGGACCGTGCTTCGCTGCGGATGCGACTATCTGTGGGACCATCACCTGCCGATCGCCGGGCGGGCCGGGCTGACCGGGGCCGATATCGACGGCGTCCGGCGCGGGCACTGCACGGAAGTGCTCGACGATTCGGTCGTGCGGGCCGTGGACGACCTCGTCGCGTTCAACACCGTCACCCAGTCCACCTGGGATCGGCTGGCCAGGGACTTCGACGACGCCCAGCGGATGGATCTGGTGTTCACCATCGGCGGCTACCAACTGCTTGCCTTGGCCGTCAACACCTTCGGCGTGCAGGCCGAGTAGCCGGCACCGCGAGCGTGCGTGTTTGTCGGTGGGCGCGCCGTGTTGTGTCGGCAGTTTGCGCACGTTCGCCTGCGTCTGGCCCAGAGCGACGTGGTTCGATGCGCATCGTGCACGTATGTGCAAACCTATTGACCGGGTGTGCAGGCTTCGCTTTTAGTGAGTCGAACTCAGATTTGAGACTGACAACGAAGGAGCCGCGTTGCCATCCACTCGGTACTCATGTGATGTTCCGATCGCACCACCGACCGACGTACTGGTCGTCGGTAGCGGACCATCCGGGTTGGGGGCGGCCATCGCGGCGGCGCGCAACGGCGCCTCGGTTCGGATGATCGAGCGGTTCGGGTTCCTCGGCGGCAATCTGACCGCGGGCCTCGTCGGCCCGTGCATGACATCGTTCTCACTCGACGGCAAGATTCAGCTGGTGCGTGGAATCTTCGACGAATTCGTCCGCCGGATGGAACGTCAGGGTGGCGCGGTGCACCCGTCGAAAACCACGTCCGGCAGTCAGTATTCGGGCTTCATGGTGTTCGGCCATGAGGCGGTCACCCCGTTCGACCCGGAAGTCGCCAAGGTGGTGGCGCTCCAGATGTGCCGTGAGGCCGGCATAGACCTCGTACTGCACAGCTTCGTCGTCGACACCCAGGTCGAGGACGGCGCAGCGACCGGGGTGATCACGGCCAGCAAGAGTGGGCTCGGCCTGATTCCCGCATCGGTGATCGTCGACTGCTCCGGCGACGGCGATGTCGCGGCCCGAGGCGACGCTAAATTCGAATACGGTCGGCCCCAGGACGGCGAGGCCCAGCCGATGACCCTCTTCTTCCGGGTGGCCGGCGTCGACGACGCAGCCGTCGAACGCTACCGACGCGAGCATCCCCAGGACTACTTCCCGTACCAAGGCATCGTCGAACAAGCGCACCGGGACGGAAAGTACGACCTGCCGCGCCGCGGCGTTCAGCTCTTCAAGACCCTGGAGCCAGGGGTGTGGCGGATCAACACCACCCGAGTGCTCGGCGTCGACGGCACCAACGTCGACGACCTGACCCGCGCCGAGTTGACCGCGCGTGACCAGGTTGTGGAGCTGATGCGCTTCTTCCACGCCGAACTCCCCGGTCTGCAGAACTGTCGGTTGCTGGACACCGCGGCGACGATCGGAGTCCGCGAGAGCAGACGCATCGTCGGCGAGCACGTTCTCACCCTCGAAGAATTGGTCCAGGGCCACCATTTCCCTGACGTCATTGCGGTTGCCGGCTATCCGGTCGACATCCACAGCCCGGTCGGCACGGCGGGTCCCTTCGACGACGACATTCCCGCCACCGCCAATATCTACGAAATTCCCTATCGCAGTTTGGTTCCCGAATCCCTCGACGGCGTTCTGATGTCGGGGCGCTGCGTTTCGGCCACCCACGAGGCGCTGGCCGCCGTCCGAGTCATGCCGCCTTCCTTCGCCATGGGCGAAGCTGCCGGTACTGCCGCCGCCCAAGCGGTGGCCGGCGGCGTTCAGCCACGTGCCGTCAACGTGGCCTCGCTGCAGAACCAACTTCTTGCCCAAGGCGCCTATCTCGGCCCCGCCTTCGAAACCGAGGCCGTACATTGATCCGCCGGGTTGTCTCGGCCAGCACCGTCGGCACGGCGCTGGAGTGGTACGACTTCATGCTGTACGGCACGGCGTCGGCCTTGGTCTTCGGCCGGGTCTTCTTCCCGGACAGCGACCCCACGGTCGGAACTCTCGCATCGCTGGGCACGTTCGCGGTCGGCTTCTTCGCCCGACCGGTCGGCGGTCTGCTGTTCGGCCACTTCGGAGACCGGTACGGTCGCCGACTGGTTCTGATGGTCACGCTGATCGTCATGGCCCTCTCGTCCACACTGATCGGATTGATCCCGTCCCACGACTCGATCGGGATCGCAGCGCCGGCGATGCTGGTGCTCCTACGGGTCTTCCAAGGCCTCGGCGCCGGCGCCGAATACGCCGGCGGCTCGCTGATGGCCGCCGAACACGCGCCGCCAGGACGACGGGGTTTCTTCGCCGCCATTCCACCGACTGGCAATGCGCTCGGTGTCATCCTGGCGGCGTTGGTCTTCACTCCGTTCACCTGGCTGCCCGAGGACGCCTTCCTTGCCTGGGGCTGGCGGATTCCCTTCCTGGTCAGCATTTTGATTCTGCCGGTCGGGCTCTACATCCGATTCCGAGTCGATGAGACGCCGGCCTTCGAGAAGAACGTAGCCGAGCAGGGCAAGCAGCAGATCGCCCCGTTGATCACCGTGATCAGGACGGCACCGAAACCTCTCCTCTCCGGCTTCCTGCTCAGCATCGGACCCAATGTCGCCACATATATTCCCAGCGTTTATGCACTGACCTACATCACCGAAAACGTCGGGATGGCCGCTGCGGTCGGCACTATCGGGTTGATGATCGCCAATACGATCAAGCTGGTCACGCTGCCGTTGTCCGGCTGGCTGTCCGATCGTTTCGGGCGCAGACAGGTCTTCACCAGTGGCGCGGTGTTGTGTGCGCTCGCCGCCTTCCCGATGTTCTGGCTGATGGACACCGGCGATACCTTGGCGATCTGGTTCGCGATGGTCGTGGTGCTCACGTTCGCCAACGATCTGATGCTCGGGTCCCAGGCAGCCATGCTGGCCGAGCAGTTCGAGACCAAGGTCCGCTACACCGGAATCGCTTTCTGCCGTGAACTTTCCGCGGCTCTGGCTGGTGGCACCTTGCCGTTCATGGCAGCCTTTCTGACGTCGCGCACCGAGGGCACCTGGGCGGTCTCGTCGTTGATGGTGATCATGTGTGTTATCGCCATCTGCGGTGCATCGCAGACTAAGGATGGGCGCAACATATCGTTCATCGACGACGGGCCGTCGCGCCCTGATACCGCTCCAGAAGAAGACCTGCGGTCAACTCGTCGATCACCAACTCGGTGATGTATCCGCCGGCGAGCGCGGCATCCAAGGCGTCGATCTTGTGATCGCCCGACACCGCGCAGATCCTGTGCTTCACCATGCGGAGCTTGTCCAGGTCCGGACCGGACGTACGGGCGTTGAGGCGGATCCCGGAGTGGCTTCCGTCCTGCCGGAGGTAGCTGGTGGCGATGTCGCCGATGGCGCCGTCGGCAGCGAGCGCGGCGAAGTCCACATCGTCGAGGAAGTAACCGTTCAGGTAAGGGCTGCTTGGCATCCCGGCGGTCACAGTGCCAACGTTGAACAGCACAACGTCCGCGCTGTGCTGCAGGGAGATGATGCCCTTGATGCTGCGCTCTTCCAGCAGACCCACCTTGATCTCGGCTCGATCGAAGAAGACCGGCACCGGGAACTGCCGCACATAGCCGGAGAACGCTTCACCGAACCGGGCCATGATCGAATTCGCGTAGTGTCCGCCGGTGGTCCGGGAAAAGCCCATCCCGTTCAGTTGGACGAACTGGCAGTTGGTGGTGGGCTTGGCGATCAGGCATTCGCTGATCGCGTTCACCATCGTCCCCCAGGAGATCGCGATGATCATGTCGGATTCGAAGATCGAATGGAGCAGCCTTGCGGCCTCGACGGCTGTTCGTTCGAGTCGCTCGACCGTGGTCGCCGTCGACGGCACATGCGCGACATGGGCCCGCACACCGAAAGACTCGGCCAGCGACTGCTCGAGCGGATGAGCCCTGGAGTCCGGCGGAAGCACCCGAATCTCCACCAGCCCTGAATCGCGGGCATATTGCAGCAAACGCGAGACGGTGGAGCGGGATGTACCCATCTGACGGGCGATGACGTCCATCGTCGCGCCATGCAGATAATAGCGTTGCGCTACTCGCAACGCCTCATCGACGCGACGATCAAGATGGTGATCAGGCTGGTGGTCTTCAGCCATCGACTCCTCGCTCACGGTCGTCCACACACTCAAGGCCAGGATGCCAGGGATGTTCGTACGCCGTGTCCACTTCAGGAAGTCGGTAATGGTGCCGAAACAGACTGCCCCACAGTCTGATTTCGCACTCCCCTACTGCGGCATCGCGGTATCGACGGCCGTCAGTTTGTCGGAAAGCCCTGCAACCCTGCGTATCTCCCGGAATTCGTCGAGCATCCCGTCGGTGACCTCATGCGGATCCTCGACGGTGGCGTCGTCGGCGATCACCGAGATGTTGAGCTGATCGACATAGCTCCACACCGTGATGTTGAGTCCGCTGCCCGCGGTGATCGGCCCCACCGAGTAGATCTCGGTAACGGTCGCGCCACCCACCTTGCCGCGTTCGCGGGGCCCCGGCACATTGGAGATGTTGAGGTTGAGCACCTTGTTCTGGCCGTCCTGGTTCGACAGCCATTTGAACGCCGCCTCCACCGGTGCCGGCGGCAGATACGCGGCCCAGCGCGCGATCAGTTCCGGCCCGATCAGCTGGTGGCTCTCCTTGGCCAGCGTGGCGGCCGCACGCGCCCGGCGCACCCGTTCGGCGGTATCGATGACATCCACCGGCAACGCGACCAGCACACCGCTGAACCGGTTACCCGAGATACGGTCCGGTGAGAAGTCGAAGCTCATCGGCACCGACGCCAGCAACGGATGGTCGGCGTTGCCGTCGTAGCGCAGCGACAGCATCCGCAGCGCCCCCGACGCCATCGCCAGCACCAGATCGTTGATCGTGACACCGAGCGCCTTGCCGGTCTCCTTGACGTCGGACAGCGCCAGGGTGGCCGTCGCGAACAGGCGCTTCGGACCCAGCACATGGTTCATGAAGCTCGGCGGCGGGGTGAACGGCCGAGTCAGCTCGGGTGAGAACTTGCGGCTGCTGCGCCGCACCCGACCGAACCCCGCCGCGGTGTATCCGACGGTCGCGGGTAACCGCCCGATCTGGCGCAGGTGGTCACGGAACGCCGAGCGCACCAGTTCGCCGCGCGACGGCGCGGGATCGGTAGCGTAGGAATCGCGGTCACGTTGCGGTCCCACCTGCGGGTCCATCCCGCGGGCCAGCAGATTGGCCGAGGCGACTCCGTCGGCCAGCGCATGGTGGATCTTGTTGACCACCGCGATCCGCGGGCTGGGATTGTCGGCGCTGCCTCCCGGCGCGAGGCCTTCGACGAAGTACATCTCCCACAGCGGGCGGCTGCGGTCCAGCGGTGTGCTGGCGATCTCGCCGATGGCCTCATCGAGTTCGCGGCGCCCACCCGGCGCGGGCAGCCGCCACGGCCGGATGTGGTAGTCGAGGTCGACGTCGCAGTTCTCCCGCCACATCGGGTGGTGGAATTTGAACGGGATGTCGACGAGTTGGTAGCGGAACGGGGCGAGTTTGTAGAGCCTGCCGTGCAGTACCTGACGGAACTCCTCGATGCCGAACGTCCTGCCGTCGAGGCCGTCCAGGTCGATCACGGCGATCTTCAGCGTGTGCATGTGCACGTTGGGCGTCTCGGTGTACAGCAGGAACGCGTCCCACCCGCTCAATCGCTTCACTGTGTACCTCCCCTGCGGAGGCGTCTATATAACCGCTTTGGTCCGGTCAATCGTCCGGTTTCGGTGAATTTCGTTGAGGAACAACCCAATTGCCGTCGCCACCGATCCGGTCCTTGCCCCGTCGGTCATATCGAAAGCGTGTCCGGCCCCCGGCAGTTCGATATAGCCGACCGGCGCCCGCGATGCCGCCATGAGCCGGTCGACGAAGCCGCGGGCCTGGGCCACCGGTATGACGGTGTCGCCGGCGCCGTGGATCACCAGGAACGGTGGGGCCCCGCGGTGGACCTGGGCGATCGGCGAGGCCTGTCGGAAGAGCTCGGGATGACGGTCGATGCGCCGGCCCACCACCACGCGCTCCAGGAAATCCACGAAGCGTTCCCGCTCCGGGGTGGACCGGTCCTCCCAGTCGTAACGGCCGTAGATACCCACCACCGCGTCCACCGAGGTGTCCGATCCGTCCGGCAGATCGCCCTGCAGTCCGGGATCGTTCGGGGTGAGCCCGGCCAGCGCGGCCAGATGTCCGCCCGCCGAACAGCCCGCGATCGCGACGAAGTTGCGATCGCCCCCGAACTTGTCGACGTTGGCCCTGGCCCACGAGATGGCCGCCTTGACGTCGGTGATGTGCCGGGGCCAACGATGGTGCGGCGCCGCCCGGTAGTCGATCGACAGGCACACCCAGCCCCGTTCGGCCAGGTGCGACATCAACGCATAGCCCTGCAGCATCCGTCCGCCGTGCACCCAGGCGCCGCCCGGGACGAACAGCAGCACCGGGGCCGGCTCGGCGGGCAGCCGCTTCGGCCGCCACACGTCGAGCAGCTGCGTTGGGCTGTCGCCGTAGCGCACCGAGCTCCGGTACACCTGGCGCCGGTATTCGAGGGTGTTCCACAGCGGCGGCACGCCCCGGGGTGCCGGCCACTCGACGGCCAGCCGGGCCGCGGGCACCACCCCGCGCAGCGCTTCCCTGGCGACGGCGTTGGTCTGCTCCCGTTCGACCTGACGAGTTCGGGCGGCGCCGGGGTCCAGCCAGGACTTCGCCGAGGCGGCGACGAAGTCGGGCAGGTGGCGCCAGCCCCACACTCCCATGGCCGCCATCGCGCCGAGCGGCTCAAGGTGTTTTCCGACCACCGGCAGCGAAGCCGATGCCACGCTCAATGCCAGCATCTGGTCGGTCGGTTTGGTGTGCAGCAACCATCGCGCACAACCGGCCAGGGTTGGCGCGGGGTACCGGGAATCCGGTCGTGCCGTCATGGCGCGAGCGTACCGCGCGGCACCCGGACGGAGGCGACAACTTCGCCAAGCTGTTCACTGGAGGATGTTTTGTGATTTGTATCACGTATACGTGGCGGCGGTATCCCCGTTAGCTTCGCTAAACATGGGTAAGTCAGCGCTGGCCATTACCGAAGACCATCAGGACCTCGCCGATTCGGCTCTCGGGCAGCTCACCCGGCTCGACAGCCGGGCCGCCGCCCGGGCCACCCTCGACGAACCCGGCCGCTACCCCGCCGAAATATGGTCGGCGGCCGCAGATCTCGGCTGGAACGGGTTGGCGATCGCCGAAGAGTACGGCGGATCCGGATTCGGGCTCCCCGAACTGGCCGTGGTCGCCGAGGCCGCCGGCCGCGAGCTGTGCCCCGGCCCGTTCCTGCCGAGCGTGTGCGCCGGTGTGGTGATCGACCGGTACGCACCCGACGCCGTTCGGGAAGCACTCCTCCCCGGTCTGGCCGGCGGCGC
>NZ_JBSFPX010000163.1:0-17768 GCF_053588415.1 Mycobacterium sp. NPDC003449 | reverse complement strand
GTGTTGATGAACACCACCCGGTCCGAGGCGGCCTTGATGGCGGCCTTGAGGTTGACCGTGGTCCGTCGTTCCTCGTCCATGATGCCGACCTTGAGCGTCGCCTCCGGCAGGCCGAGCACATCCTCGACCCGGCTGAACAGCTCCGAGGTGAACGCCACCTCGTCGGGACCGTGCATCTTGGGTTTGACGATGTAGACCGAGCCGGTGCGGCTGTTGCGCAGGGGGCCGTTCTTGGAATCGGTCTTCAGCCC
Source organism: Mycobacterium sp. NPDC003449 (assembly GCF_053588415.1). Lineage (NCBI taxonomy): Bacteria > Bacillati > Actinomycetota > Actinomycetes > Mycobacteriales > Mycobacteriaceae > Mycobacterium > Mycobacterium sp. NPDC003449. The sequence continues at coordinate 17,517 of NZ_JBSFPX010000163.1, read as the reverse complement.
GTGCATCGCGATCAGGCCGGTGAACAGGGCGTCCTGGATGCCCTCGGGGATCTCAGTGCCTTCGGAGTCGACGATGGCGTCGTTGGTCATCAGATGCCCGACGTTGCGGACGAACAGCAGGCTCCGGCCGGGCAGGGTCAGCTCACCCTCACCGTCGGGTGTGGTGAAGGTGCGGTCGGGATTGAGCACCCGGGTGAAGGTCTTGTCACCCTTGCTGACCTCCTCGGTCAGGTCACCACGGTTGAGGCCCAGCCAGTTGCGGTAGCCGAGCACCTTGTCCTCGGCGTCGACCGCGGCGACCGAGTCCTCGAAGTCCATGATCGTGGTGATCGCGGACTCCAGCGTCACATCCTTGATCCCGGCCTTGTCGGTCGAGCCGATCGGGGAGTCGGGGTCGATCAGGATCTCGATGTGCAGGCCGTTGTTGACCAGCAGCACCGACCACTGCGGCTTGCCGAGCTCGCCGGTATAGCCGACGAACTGTTCGGCATCCTTCAAACCGACCGCCTCCGAGGACTCGCCGGTGGTGATCGCCAGCCGGCCGTCCTCGATGCTCACCCCGGTCGCATCCGCCCACGAACCGGACTCCAGCGGCACCGAATCGTCGAGGAACGTGCGCGCGTAGGCGATCACCTTGTCGCCGCGCACCCGGTTGTAGCTGGTGCCCTTCTCGGCGCCGTCGTCCTCGGAGATGACGTCGGTGCCGTACAACGCGTCGTAGAGCGACCCCCAGCGCGCGTTGGCGGCGTTGAGGGCGAACCGTGCGTTGAGGATCGGCACCACCAGCTGCGGGCCCGCGGTGGTGGTGACCTCGTCGTCGACGTTGGCCGTGGTGACGGTGAAGTCATCCGGCTCGGGCAGCAGGTAGCCGATCTCGGTGAGGAACTGCTTGTAGGCCTGCGGGTCGACCGGTTCGAGGACGTGAGCCCGGTGCCACTTGTCGATCTGGGCCTGCAGCTCGTCGCGCCGGGCCAGCAGATCCTGGTTCTTCGGGGTCAGGTCGGCGACCACCTTGTCCACACCGGACCAGAAGGTGTCGGGGTCGACGCCGGTGCCGGGTAACGCCTCATTGGTGATGAAGTCGTGCAGCACCTTGGCGACGCGCAGGTTTCCCACCGTCACACGATCGGTCATGTGCGGTCCGCCTTCGCTTCTGGCTTGCTGCTCGTCATATTTCCTCCCTCGGCTGCGGACACCGTGCGGTGTCTGCCGTTTATCCAGCTTACCCATGGGTAACGACGGCGTTTCAGCCGTCCGCCTCGCTGAGCAACAGCTCACACCGGTTTGCCAGGGCGGTCCGCAGCGGGGCCGCCCGGTCGGCGATCTGCTGCTGGGCCCGCACGTACTCGGCGCGCCCAGCCGGTGTCTCGATGGCGATCGGCTCGAAACCATAGCTTCTCAGGTCATACGGGCTTGCGCGCATATCCAGCGCCCGCGCGTCGGCCGCGAGTTCGAGCGCGTCGATCACGAGGTCGGAGGCCACCAGTGGACCCAGCTTGTAGGCCCACTTGTAGGTGTCCATCGAGGCGTGCACGCATCCGGGCTGCTCGGAGCCGATCTGGGTCTGGCGGCTCAGCCTGCGGTCGTTACGTTCGGCGGCCGGCGCCGTGAAGAAGCGGAAGGCGTCGAAATGGCTGCACCGCAACGGCATCGAATCCACCACCGCATCCGTCCCGGCCGCGCCCAGGCGCAGCGGAACCTGGGCGTGGCGCACCTCGGGCGCCCGGTACACCATCGCCCACTCGTGCAACCCGAAGCAGTTGAGCCGGGCCGGGCGCGCCGCGGTGGCGCGCATCAGCGTTGCGATGAATCTCACGGTGTCGGTGCGCGCGGCCAGATGCTCACGCGTCACCGTGACCCCGCCCCGGCGCGCGGCACCGTAGCCGCTCGCACCGAGATAGCCGCGGGCGGCCTCGCCGCCGAGGACCACCCCGTAGCCGGGATGCCAGCGCCGCAGCTGGCGCGGTTTCAGGCTGTAGTAGGTGAACAGGAAATCCCACACCGGATGCGGCTCACCGCGTTCCCGGCGCCGACGGTGCGGCGCCAGGAACGCATCGACCCGGTCGCGGTGCCGGGCCGCGGCCGCGGTCCAGGCCGGCTCGTCCAGAACCCGGCAGGCCGCCACCGCGGTGGCCGAATCAGACACGGTGCGTTCCGTCGCGCACGGTGCCCACCAGATCCTCGACCAGATCCTCAAGCGCCACCATCGCGGTGACGGTGCCGTCGGCGGAGGTGACCAGGGCCAGGTGGCTGTTGCTGCGCCGCAGCCGGGACAGCGCGTCGGGCACCGGCAGGGTCGCGGCCACCCGCGGCAGCGGCCGGACCATGGCCAGGTCCAGCACCGCCTCGGGATCGTTGACCTGGGGCAGCACATCCTTGATGTGCAGGTAGCCGATGTAGGTGCCGAACATGTCGACCACCGGGAAACGGGAGTAGCCGGTTTCGGTGAGGGCCTTCTCGACATCACCGACGGTCGGCCCGCTGCCCGCCGCGGCGACCGGCACGGCGTGGATCTCGCGCAGCGGCATCTCGACATCGGCCACGGTGCGGCCGCGGGTCTGCAGCGCGCGGGTCAGCCGGCCGTGCTCCTCGGGGTCCAGGAGACCCTCGGACACCGACTCGGCGATCATCTCGGACAGTTCGACGGTCGACACCGCCGATTCCAGTTCGTCTTTCGGTTCGACCCGGAACGCGCGCAGGCTGGTGTTGGCGCACCAGTTGTAGAACGCGATGAACGGCCGGGCCGCCCGGATGTAGAGCAGGTAGGACGGGATGAGCAGCATCGCCGCCGACTCCGGACCCGCGATGGCGATGTTCTTCGGCACCATCTCGCCGAGCAGCACGTGCAGGATCACCACGATGGCCAGGGCCACGAAGAACGACACCGTGTGCAACACCGCATCGGACACCCCGACCAGCGCGAACGGCTTCTCCAGCAGGTGCGCGACGGCGGGTTCGCCGACGCGGCCCAGCAGGATCGAGCAGATCGTGATGCCCAGCTGAGAGCCGGCCAGCATCAACGACAGGTTCTCGCCGGCCCGGATCACCGTGACCGCGCTGCGCTTACCCTGTTCGGCCAGCGCCTGAAGCCGGTCGCGCCGGGCCGAGATGAGCGCGAACTCCGACGCCACGAAGAACGCGTTGGCGATCAGCAGCAGCACCGTCAACAACACACCGAAAATGTCACCCACGGTGCTCACCCCCAGGCTCGGCGCCGTCGCCCAGCCCGGTCAGCTCGAGCAGGTCGATACGGCGCCCGTCCATCCGCACCACCGTCGCGAGCCAACGCGCCGGCTCGTCGGGCGGGCCGTCGGGATCGAACGCCGTGAGCTCCACGGCCTCGCCACTGCGCGGAATGTGCCCGAGTTGTTGCAGCACCAGCCCGCCGATGGTCTCGTACTCGCCCTCGGGGGCACGGAATCCGGTGTGGGCCGCCACCTCGTCGATCCGCAGCAGCCCCGACACCTGCCAGCCCTGCCCGGCGGGCACCACGTCCGGGGTGGCGTCGTCGTGTTCGTCGCGGACATCGCCCACGATCTCCTCGATCAGATCCTCGACGGTGACCAGGCCCGCGGTGCCGCCGTACTCGTCGACGACCAGCGCGGTCTGCAGCCCGTTGGCCCGGATCTGGGCCATCACCGCGTCGCCGTCCAGCGTGGAGGGCACGGTGGCGACCGGCAGCGCCAACCCGGCCAGGCGCTGGCGCTCCCGCTCGGCGCGCGGAACCGAGAACACCTGTTTGACGTGCACCACACCGATCGTCTCGTCGAGGTCGCCCTCGATGATCGGGAACCGGGAGTAGCCGGTCCGGATCGCCGACGCCATCAGATCGGCGACGGTGTCATCGGCGTCCAGCGTCTCGATCTTCGACCGCGGCGTCATGAGTTCCTCGGCGGTGCGCTCGCCGAACTGCAGCGAGCGGTCCACCAGCAGCGCCGTGGTCGGATCGAGCGAACCGCTGCGGGCCGAGTTGCGCACCAGCGACGCCAGCTCCTGGGCCGAGCGCGCCGACCGCAGCTCCTCGGCGGGTTCGATGCCGAGGCGGCGCAGAATCCAGTTGGCCGTGCCGTTGGTCATCCGGATCACCGGTGTGAACAGCATCGAGAACAGCACCTGGAACGGTGCCGCGGCCCTGGCCGTCGGCACCGGCCGGGCCACCGCCAGGTTCTTGGGCACCAGCTCGCCGAACACCATCGACAGCGACGTCGCGATCAGCACGGCCAGGAACAGGGACAACCCGCCGACCAGGTTCGCCGGGGTGCCGATGGCCTCCAGCCCGGGTCGGACCAGCCGGCCCACGACGGGTTCGGCCAGGTAGCCGGTGGCCAGGGTGGTGATCGAGATGCCCACCTGGGCGCCGGACAGTTGGAAGGACAGGGTCCGGTGCGCCCGGCGCACGATGTGGTCGCGACGGTCGCCGTCGCGGGCGTTGGCCTCGACCGTGCTGCGTTCCAGCGCGGTGAGGGAGAACTCGGCCGCGACGAACACCGCGGTACCGAAGGTGAGCAGAATGATCGCGAAGATGGACAGCAGCGAGAAGATCACGCCGGACGAGCCGCTCATCGGGTCCTCACCAGGGGGGCGCCGGGCACGGGGCCCGGCCGACTAGTAGAGGGGTCGTCGGTATCGGCGCTCAGAAGTGACTGCTGCTCCGCCCGGGAGGCCGGTTCAGAACCGGAGGCCTCCATGGGTGCCTGCGGCACGTGAACCCTTTCGTTCGTTAGCGCCGGCGCGGCGGATCCGGCCGGCGATGAATGTGAGGCTCAATCTTATCGCGAACCGGCGGGCCCGCCCGCGTCTGTGGGCAGAGGAGATCGGTGAACCCGACGCCGCGCCTCGGTCGCCGTCGAGGTCATCGAGGATGTGCCGGCCTGTCCGTCACCAGCCGGTGGGTAGCGGGTGCCCTTCGGCGAAGCCGGCCGCCGACTGCACGCCGAGCACCACCTTGTCGTGCAGTTCGGCCAGGTTCGTGGCGCCGACGTAGGTGCAGGTGCTGCGGACGCCCGAGGTGATGTGGTCGAGGAGGTCCTCGACGCCGCCGCGGGCCGGGTCCAGGCTCATCCGCGACGTGGAGATGCCCTCCTCGAACAGGGCCTTGCGGGCCCGGTCGAACGATCCGTCGGCCGCGGTCCTGGCCGCCACGGCCCGCTTGGAGGCCATCCCGTAGCTCTCCTTGTAGGGCCGGTCGTCGCGGTCGTGCAGCAGATCGCCTGGAGACTCATAGGTGCCGGCGAACCAGGAGCCGATCATCACGTTGGAGGCGCCCGCGGCCAGGGCAAGCGCGACGTCGCGGGGATGGCGCACCCCGCCGTCGGCCCACACGTGGGCGCCGAGTTCCCTTGCCGCCGCTGCGCATTCGAGAACCGCCGAGAACTGCGGCCGGCCCACCCCGGTCATCATCCTGGTGGTGCACATCGCGCCGGGGCCCACGCCGACCTTGACGATCGAGGCGCCCGCGCCGATCAGGTCCCTGGTGCCCTCGGCCGACACCACATTGCCCGCGACCAGCGGCAGCCCGAGGTCAAGAGAGGCCACCGCCTTGATCGCGTCGAGCATCTTGAGCTGGTGACCGTGCGCGGTGTCGATGACCAACAGATCGGCACCGGCCTCGGCGAGGGAGCGGGCCTTGGCGGCGATGTCGCCGTTGATGCCGACGGCGGCGGCGATCCGCAGCCGTCCCTGCGCGTCGACGGCGGGGGAGTAGATGCCGGTCCGGATCGCCGCGGTGCGGGTGAGCACCCCGGCCAGGCTGCCATCGGGTCCGGTCAGCACCGCGACGTCCACCGGGGCGTGCTCGAGCAGATCGAACACCTCGCGCGGGTCGGTGCCGGCCGGGGCGGTGACGAAATCCGAGATCGCGATGTCGCGGACCCGGGCGAACCGGTCCACCCCGGCACAGGCGGCCGCGGTCACCAGCCCGATCGGGCGGCCCTCGAACACCACGACGGCGGCCCCGTGGGCGCGTTTGTACAGCAGAGCCACGGCGTCGGACACCGAATCCTCCGGGCCGAGGGTGACCGGGGTGTCGGCCACCAGGTCGCGGCTCTTGACGAAGTCGACCGTGGCCTCGACGGCCGTGATCGGCAGATCCTGCGGCAGCACCACGATGCCGCCGCGCCGCCCGACCGTCTCGGCCATCCGCCGGCCCGCGACCGCGGTCATATTCGCCACCACCACCGGGATGGTCGTGCCCGACCCGTCCGCTGTGGACAGATCGACGTCGAAGCGCGATGTCACATCCGAGCGGTTCGGGACGACGAAGACGTCGTTGTAGGTCAGGTCGTACTGGGGCGCGTGCCCGTCAAGGAACCTCACACGGTCAGTCTAGTTTTCCGCCGAGCGGTCGCGAGTCGGCGACCGCTCGGCGCAGAAGGTGTGACCAAAAGGTGTGGTTAGGCCGGGACCTCGCTGCGGTCCCCGCTCCACAGCGTGTGGAACTTCTGGCCGGGCTCGGCGTCGGTGCGGCCGTAGGTGTGCGCACCGAAGAAGTCGCGCAGGCCCTGGGTCAGCGCCGCGGGCAGCCGCTCGGTGCGCAGCGCGTCGTAGTAGGACAGCGCCGAGGAGAAACCAGGGATCGGGATCCCGAGCTGGGTGGCGGTCACCACGACGCGGCGCCAGCTGTCGATCGCCGACTCGACGGCGCTGCGGAAGTAGGGCGCGGCCAGCAGGGTGGCCAGGTCCGGTTCCTGGTCGTAGGCCTCTTTGATCCGGTTGAGGAATTTGGCCCGGATGATGCAACCGCCGCGCCAGATGGTGGCCATGTCGCCGGGGGTGATGCCCCAGTCGTACTCGGCGCTGCCGGCCTGGATCTGGTTGAAGCCCTGCGCGTAGGCGATGATCTTGGAGGCGTACAGCGCCCGGCTCACGTCCTCGATGAACTGGGCGGCGTCCGTCGGCGCCGCACCGAGTTCACCGGAGGCCAGGCCGCTACCTTTCCCGTCGCTTCGCTCGCCCTGGACGGCGGCCTTGCGCTGCGGCACCGAACCCGACAGTGCCCTGGCGAACACCGCCTCGGCGATGCCGGTGACCGGAACGCCAAGGTCCAGCGCGGATTTCACGGTCCAGCGGCCGGTGCCCTTCTGCTCGGCCTCGTCGACGATGACATCGACCAGGGGCTGGCCGGTGGTGGCGTCGACCTGGCGCAGCACCTTGGCGGTGATCTCGATCAGGAAGCTGTCCAGATCACCGGTGTTCCATTCGGCGAACACCTCGGCGATCTCGGGTGCGGACTTGCCAAGACCGTCGCGCAGCAGCTGGTAGGCCTCGCCGATCAACTGCATATCGGAGTACTCGATGCCGTTGTGCACCATCTTGACGAAGTGCCCGGCCCCGTCGGGGCCGATGTGGGTGCAGCACGGGACGCCGTCGACGTGTGCCGAGATCTCCTCCAGCAGCGGGCCGAGGCTCTTATACGATTCGGCGGGCCCGCCGGGCATGATCGACGGCCCGTTGAGCGCCCCCTCCTCACCGCCCGAGATGCCGGCGCCGACGAAGTGCAGGCCACGCTCGCGCATCGCGGCCTCGCGGCGGATGGTGTCGGTGTAGAGCGCGTTGCCGCCGTCGATGATGATGTCGCCGGGCTCCATGGCGTCGGCGAGTTCGTTGATGACGGCATCCGTCGGATCGCCGGCCTTGACCATGATCAACACCCGACGCGGCTTCTCCAGCGCGTCAAGAAATTCCGCGATGGTCTCGCTGCGGACGAACGTGCCTTCCGAACCGTGCTCGGCCAACAGGGCGTCGGTCTTGGCCACCGACCGGTTGTGCAGGGCAACGGTATAGCCGTGGTGGGCGAAGTTTCTGGCGATGTTCGACCCCATCACCGCCAGCCCGGTGACCCCGATCTGGGCCGTGCCGGAAGTGCTCGAGTTGGTCATGCAGGAGCCTTTCGTTGTTTTGTTGTAGATGAACGCCTGTCCGGTGCGGCCTTATCCCAACCCGGCGAACAGGCGGTGCAACTCGGTCAGCCAGGGAACGGCGACCGCGACGGTGGGGACCACCAGGACGGCCACCGCGGCCAGGTAGGCGACGGCGGCCAGGATGAGGCTGTTGGGCTTGCCGCCGAGGCGGCGCACCCGGACCACGGTGGTCGGGCCGCCCGCGGCCATGGCGCCCGACGGGGTGCGCCCGGATGCGCAGGCGACCAGGGCGCGGGCCAGGGGAGTCGGGCCCGCGGCCCGTACCGCGGCGTCGTCGGCCAGCAGTTCGATCAGCAGCCGGACCGCGTCGAGCGCGTTGGCGCTGCGGACGAAGCGCGGGAACGCCGCATGGACCGCGGTGAACATCTCCAGGACCAGGTCGTGGCGGGCCCGCAGGTGGGCACGCTCATGGGTGAGGATCGCCGCGATCTCGCCGTCGGACAGCGCGGTCAGCGTCCCTTCGCTGACCACCACCCGGCTCCGGACCCCGGGCAGGCAGTAGGCCAACGGTTGCTCGACGTCGAGGATGCGCAGCCCGCCCCGGGTGAGCTGGCCGTTCGCGCTGCCGTGGGTGCACAGATGCGCGGGCATGGCGTCGCGGGACTTGCTGAGCAGGTCGACCATCATCCGGTGATGGGCGCGCCGTCTCCGGGTGGCGACGGCCACCTGGACCACCGCGACGCACAGCCTGGCGCCGATGAACAGGGTGAAGGTGAAAACCACGACGTACAGCGACCACAGCGGCCAGCCCAGCGCCTCGATCTCGCTGGTGATGGTGGCGGTCGGCCTGCCGTCCGGGCCCGGCACGAACAGCCGGCTGGCGATCGCGATACCCGCCGAGAACGCCGAGAGGACGGCGGCCAGGGCGATCGACTGCCACAGCACGATCGCCGCGCGGGGCGCCCGCATCGGCCATGCGGCCCGCGCCAGCATCGCCGGCACCGGCCCGACCAGGGCCAGCGCTACGAGGGTGAAGGCCAGCGCGGACACGCCGTAAGTGTCTCTCAGGGGGTGCCGAAATTGCCAGCCGGTGGCGGGATTCGGTGTTTGCTTTCGAGTTCGTCCAGCGCGCGCCGCAGCGCATCGGCTTCGTCGGCGCCGACTCGTTCGACGAAGTGGACCAGGGCCGCCTGCCGTCCGCCGGAGTCCGAAGCCTGGTCGAGGGCGTCGACCATCAGCCCGGCCACGAGCTCGTCGCGGCCGTTGGTGGGGGCGTAGCGGTGCGCACGGTCATCGCGGTGCTGCACGACGAGGTTCTTCTTCGCCAGTCGCTGCAGCACGGTCATGATCGTGGTGTATGCCAAGTCGCGGCGGGCGGCCAGCGCCTCGTGGACTTGGCGCACGGTTTGGGGTTCGGGTGCCGACCACAGGTGGTCCATCACCTCGCGCTCCAGTTCCCCGAGACGCGTCAGTTTGGCCATGTTTCGTTCACTCTCCTGAGCAGTAAAGCCAGCGTACTACGGGCTTACTACCGCGTGTCGTATCCATCTGCGGGTAGTCGTCCCGGCGTCGTCGACGGGCGTTTACCGCAAGGTCAGCGCCCCTTTCGGGGCCTGTTGTGAATCGAGTCACAGGGGGTTTCGCTCATTCATCTCGTGACTATAGTAAGGCTAACCTAAGTCAAATCGGAGCTTTCGGAGGTGGCATGACGGTCCTGATCGAGGATCCGCTGATCGCAGGTATGGCCGTCAGGAGGACGCTGCCGCTGCACGATTCGAGCCGGCGCCTGCGTGAGCTGTATCCGGAGTGTCCGCGGGTCTACGGCGTGGCCGTCATGGGTGACCTGTCCCGCAGGCGCTGGTGGCCGCTGGCCGAGGCGCTCAGTGCCAACCGCCTCCAGACGATGTTCGACACCGCGATCGCCGAGACCGACAACCGTGCCGCGGTCGCCCAGCAACTCGCGGCCACCCTGGCCCACGTCGTCATCGGTCGGGTGGTTCCGCTGCTGGTCCTGGAGGGCCGCGCCTGGGACACCGGGCTGGAGAACCTGTGGGTGCACGTCGACTCCGAGGGTGCCATCGACTGGGTCGGCGTGGTGGACCCGATCGTGCGGGCCCTGCCCGACGATCCGCACTTCGGCGGCCGGGCCACACGGGTCGCCAACGCGGTCCAGGACGGGATCGTCGCGCTGCCCAGCGAGGCGGCCCTGACGACCTGGGTGGCCCACCGCAGCCATCGCGCGCTGGCGCCGCTGTTCGGCAGGCTGGTGGAGATCGGCGACGGCGTGATGTCGGCCGCGGCGATGTGGCACATGGTCGGTGCCGCCGTGGTGAGCGCGTCGACCCAGGTCCCGATGCTGGCCGGCTCCAGTGAGCTCGTCAGCATGCGGCGCGGGCAGGCGGTGCTCGATGCGCTGGTCGGCTTCGGATTGCCGGTCCGCGGCGCCTACCGGCCGGGGAAGGGCTTGCTTAATTAGGGCAGCCTTGCCTATTATTTCAGTACGAGACCAACGGACCGTGCCGGAGTCCTGAGGGCTGCAGAGACCCCCGGTCCGCTCGAGGGCGGGTCCCGCGTTTATCACGCGGGACCCGCCCGCATCTTTATCCGATCCCGGCGTGTAGACACGAAGACTGTGACGACAGATCAAACCGTCGGCCGCCCAGAAGATCTGGGCAAGGGATTCGACAACGAACTCGGCCTGACCTACCTCGAGCTCACGCCGGACGGCGGGCGGGCGCAGTTGACGATCCACGACCGGCTGTTGCAGCCGTGGGGAATCGTGCACGGCGGGGTGTACTGCGCCATCATCGAAAGCCTGGCCAGCGTCTCCGCCCACGTCTGGCTGGCCGAGAACGGCGGCGGCACCGTGGTCGGCGTCAACAACAACACCGACTTCCTGCGCGCGCTCGGCGCCGGCACGGTGACCGCCGAGTCGACACCGATCCACCGCGGCCGCCGCCAGCAGCTGTGGCTGATCACCATCACCGACGAACGCGACCGCCCGGTGGCCCGGGGACAGGTGCGGCTGCAGAACATGCCTGCCGAATCCGGCCCGGCCTGACCCACCGGCGCGAGCGCTGCCGATCGGCGCCGGTCATGGCAATATCGCGCACTATGCGTTTAACGCCGCATGAGCGGGACCGGCTGCTGATCTCGTATGCCGCGGATCTGGCCCGCCGCAGGCAGGCTCGGGGCCTGCGGCTCAACCATCCCGAAGCCGTCGCGATGATCACCGATCATCTGCTGGAAGGCGCCCGCGACGGCCGCACGGTCGCCGAACTGATGGTCAGCGGGCGCGCTGTGCTGACCAGGGACCAGGTCATGGAGGGGGTCGCGGAGATGCTCGACGACGTCCAGGTCGAGGCGACCTTTCCGGACGGCACCAAACTGGTCACCGTCCACCAGCCGATCTCATGATCCCCGGCGAAATCGTGTTCGGTGACGGCGATATCGCCCTCAACGCCGGTGCACCGCGGCTGACGCTCGACATCGTCAACACCGGCGACCGGCCCGTCCAGGTCGGCAGCCACGTCCACCTGCCGCAGGCCAACAAGGCGCTGGAGTTCGACAGGGACGCCGCCCGCGGCCACCGGCTCGACATTGCGGCCGGAACCGCGGTCCGGTTCGAACCCGGTGTGGCCCAACATGTCTCCCTGGTGCCACTGGGTGGCACCCGCGAGGTGCACGGCATCAGCCTGGACCCGCCGGGCCGGCTGGACGGATCACGATGACCGAACTGTCCAGGGCCCGCTACGCGGCACTGTTCGGCCCCACCGCGGGGGACCGGATCAGGCTGGCCGACACCGACCTGTTCGTCGAGATCACCGAGGACCGCAGCGGCGGCCCCGCTCTGGCGGGCGATGAGGCGGTGTTCGGCGGCGGGAAGGTGCTACGCGAGTCGATGGGGCAGTCCAGGGCGACCCGTGCCGACGGCGCCCCCGACACCGTCATCACCGGGGCGGTGATCATCGACCACTGGGGAATCATCAAGGCCGACATCGGAATCCGCGACGGGCGGATCGTCGCCATCGGCAAGGCGGGAAACCCGGAGATCATGTCGGGAGTGCATCCCGACCTGGTGGTCGGACCGTCGACCGAAATCATCGGCGGTAGCGGCCGCATCGTCACCGCGGGGGCGATCGACTGCCATGTGCACCTGATCTGTCCGCAGATCATGGACGAGGCACTCGGCGGCGGGATCACCACCATCGTCGCCGGCGGCACCGGCCCGGCGGAGGGCAGCAAGGCCACCACCGTCACCCCCGGCGCCTGGCACCTGGCCCGGATGCTGGAGGCGCTGGACTCCTGGCCGCTCAACATCGCGCTGCTCGGCAAGGGCAACACGGTCAGCACCGAGGCGATGTGGGAGCAACTGCGCGGCGGCGCAGCGGGATTCAAACTGCACGAGGACTGGGGCTCCACTCCCGCGGCCATCGACGCCTGCCTGACCGTCGCCGACGCGGCAGGCGTACAGGCCAACATCCACACCGACACCCTCAACGAGGCCGGGTTCGTCGAGGACACCCTGGCCGCGGTCAAGGGCCGGACGATCCACGCCTACCACACCGAGGGCGCCGGCGGCGGTCATGCGCCCGACATCATCACCGTCGCATCCCATCCCAATGTGCTGCCGAGCTCGACCAACCCGACCCGGCCGCATACCGTCAACACCCTCGACGAGCATCTCGACATGCTCATGGTGTGCCATCACCTCAATCCCGCGGTTCCGGAGGATCTGGCGTTCGCCGAGAGCCGGATCCGGCCGTCGACCATCGCCGCCGAGGATCTGCTGCACGATATCGGCGCCATCTCGATGATCGGCAGCGACGCGCAGGCGATGGGCCGGATCGGTGAGGTGGTGCTGCGCACCTGGCAGACCGCGCATGTGATGAAGCGCAGGCGCGGCGCCCTGGACGGCGACGGCCGGGCCGACAACAACCGGGTGCGGCGCTACGTCGCGAAATACACGATCTGCCCGGCCGTCGCGCACGGTCTGGACGGCGAGATCGGTTCGGTGGAGGTCGGCAAGCTGGCCGACCTGGTGCTGTGGGAGCCCGCGTTCTTCGGGGTGCGCCCGCATGCCGTGCTCAAGGGCGGGATGATCGCCTGGGCGGCCATGGGTGACGCCAATGCCTCGATCCCCACCCCGCAGCCGGTGCTGCCCCGGCCGATGTTCGGCGCGGCGCCCGCGGCCGCGGCCGCGACGTCGGTGCACTTCGTCGCCCCACAGGCGATCGAGGACGGTCTGGCGCAGCGTCTGGACATCCGGCGAAAACTCGTCGCGGTCCGCAACGTCCGCCGGGTCGGGAAGGCCCAGATGCCGCTCAACGACGCGATGCCCAGGATCGAGGTGGAGCCCGACACGTTCACCGTGCGCATCGACGGCGAGGTGTGGCAGGAACAGCCCGCGGCCCGCCTGCCCATGGCGCAGCGATACTTCCTCTTCTAGATGAGCGGTCTCGCCACCCTTCTCACCCTGGCCGACTCGCGACTGCCGACCGGTGGGCATGTGCATTCCGGCGGTGTCGAGGAGGCGGTGACCAGTGGCCTGCTCACCGGTCCCGCGACCCTGCGCGCCTACCTCATCCGCCGCATCCGCAGCCACGGCGCGGTCACCGCATCGATCGCGGTCGCCGTGCACACCGGCGCGCTGACCGCACCGGTCGCCGATGCCGAAACCGATGCCCGCACACCGGCACCCGCCGCCCGCGAGGCGTCAAGGACCCAGGGCAGAGGCCTGATCAGGCTGGCCCGGCGGGTGTGGCCGGAGCAGGACTGGGCCGCACTGGGCACCCGGCCGCATCTGGCGGTGGCGGCCGGGGCGGTCGGCGCCGCGGCCGGTCTGCGGCCCGGGCAGACCGCGGTGTCGGTGGTCTACACGACAATGACCGGATCGGCGACCGCCGCCCAGCGGTTGCTCGCGCTCGACCCCGCGGATGTGGCCGCGGTGACCTTCGAGCTGTCCGGACTGTGCGATGCGGTGGCCGCCGAAGCCGCCGCCGGGCTGGCCGATCTGTCCGATCCGTTACTCGACACGCTGGCCCAGCGGCACATCGACCGCGAACGTCCCCTGTTCGTCTCCTGAGTTCATCCGTTCTGAGAAAGGTGCACCATGCCACCACATTTCCTCGATGGCGAACCCCATTCGCACGCCGACCGGCCCAGGCGGGTGCGCAGGCCCGGCGAGGCGCTGCGGATCGGCATCGGTGGCCCGGTCGGCTCCGGCAAGACCGCGCTGGTCGCCGCGTTGTGCCGGCAACTGCGCGACGAACTGTCACTGGCGGTGCTGACCAACGACATCTACACCACCGAGGACGCCGACTTCCTGCGCAGGCATGCGGTACTGCCCGACCGGCGGATCGCCGCCGTGCAGACCGGTGGATGTCCACACACCGCGATCCGCGACGACATCACCGCCAACCTCGACGCCATCGACGATCTCGTCGAGGCCAACCCTGGCCTTGACCTGATCCTGGTGGAATCGGGTGGGGACAATCTGACCGCCACCTTCTCCTCGGGCCTGGTGGACGTGCAGATCTTCGTCGTCGACGTGGCGGGTGGCGACAAGGTGCCGCGCAAGGGTGGGCCGGGCGTGACCTATTCGGATCTGTTGGTGGTCAACAAGACCGACCTCGCACCGCTGGTGGGCGCCGATCTCGACGTGATGCGCCGCGATGCCGCCGAAGTCCGCCAGGACAGGCCGACCGCGCTGATCTCGCTGACCGAGGATCCGGCGGCGGGCCCGGTGCTGGGCTGGGTGCGGGCCCAGCTGGAGGCCGCGCCGGTCTGATGCACTCCGAGGTCCTCATCGTCGCGAGTCCGGGGCGGTTGCCCCGGATCGAGGCGGCCGGCGGGCTGGCCGCCCGGCGCACCGGACCCGACTCGGTGCATCTGGTGTCGCGGGCCGCCACCCCGCTGGGCGGTGACTCGATTACCGTGCGGGTGACGGTCGAACCCGGTGCCAGACTGGCGATCCGGACCGCCGCGGCGACCCTGGTCCTGCCGGGGGCGCAGACGCCGTGGTCGCAGGCGGGCTGGGAGCTCGACGTCGCCGGGGAGCTGGACCTGGACCCGGAGCCGACCGTGGTGGCCGGCGGGTCACGACATCGGACCGCGACCCGGTTGCGGCTCTCCGATACCGCGCAGGTGCGGATCCGGGAACGGATCCAGATCGGCAGATCCGGTGAGCGCCAAGGGTTCTGGTCCGGGACGCTGCACGCCGACGTCGGTGCGATGCCGCTGCTTCGGCACCGGATCGAACTGGGGTGCGGTTCGGTCGGTGACGACGAACTCGCCTCGCCTCGCGCGACCGTCAGCGAACTGCGTTATCCGGCACCGCTGTTCGACGGCGTGGGAACAGTGCTGAGCCTGGCCGACGGCGGCAGCCTGGCCACCTGGCAGGGTGACCGGCTGCCCGCGAACCTGTCGGCTGGCTAGGACGCCGCCTTCTCGGTTTCCTGAACCGCGGCCGCGATCTCCTCGAGTTCCTCGATCCTGGTGCGCGCGTACGCCTGCTGTTCGGTGATGGTGAGCTGACCACGCTTGGTGCTCAGGAACGTCACACCCCACGACAGCACCGTCACCAGCCTGCTCTTGAACCCGACCATGTACACCAGGTGCAGCACCAACCAGGACATCCAGGCGATGAAGCCGGCGAATTCGATCGGGCCCACCTTGGCCACCGCGGAGAACCGCGAGACCGTGGCCATCGACCCCTTGTCGAAGTATTCGAACGGCGTGCGGATCTTCGGGCTGGTGCCGCTGACCTCGCGCTTGATCAGCTTGGCCGCATAGCGACCGCCCTGGATCGCGCCCTGCGCCATCCCGGGCACCCCGTCGACGGCGGCCATATCGCCCACGACGAACACGTTCGGGTGGCCGGGCACCGTCAGGTCGGGTTGCACCTTGACCCGGCCGGCCCGGTCGAGTTCGACCCCGGACTGCTCGGCGAGGTCGCGGCCGAGCGGACTCGCCGAGACACCAGCCGACCACACCTTGCAGGCGGACTCGATACGGCGCGGGGTGCCGTCGGAGTCCTTGACGGTCAGGCCATTACGGTCGACGTCGGTCACCATGGCGCCGAGCTGAACCTCGACCCCCATCTTCTCCAGCCGGGCCTGGGCCTTCTTGCCGAGCTTCTCGCCCATCGGCGGGAGCACCGCCGGGGCGGCGTCCAGCAGGATCACCCTGGCCTCGGTCGGATCGATGTGACGGAAGCTGCCGCGCAGGGTCTGGTCGGAGAGCTCGGCGATCTGGCCGGCCATCTCGACACCGGTCGGGCCCGCACCCACCACGGTGAAGGTCAACAGCTTCGACCGGCGCACCGGGTCGCTGGACCGCTCGGCCTGCTCGAACGCGCCGAGGATCCGGCCGCGCAGTTCGAGCGCATCGTCGATGGTCTTCATCCCGGGGGCGAACTCGGCGAAGTGGTCGTTGCCGAAATACGACTGCCCGGCGCCCGCGGCGATGATCAGGCTGTCGTACGGGGTCGAATACGGGTGACCCAGCAGGTCGGAGTTGACGGTCTGGTTCTCCAGGTCGATATGGGTGACGTCGCCGAGCAGCACCTGCGCGTTCTTCTGCTTGCGCAGGATGACGCGGGTGGCCGGGGCGATCTCGCCCTCGGAGATGATGCCGGTGGCCACCTGGTACAACAGCGGCTGGAACAGGTGGTGGGTGGTGCGGGCGATCAGCTTGATGTCGACGTCGGCGCGTTTGAGGGTCTTGGCGGCGGTGAGCCCGCCGAATCCCGATCCGATGATGACGACCTTATGCCGATCCGATGCCGTAGCTCCGGGATGGCTCATTGCTGCTCCTCGCGGACGTTTTTCCCACTTGATACAACCCACAGGTTAGTCGGCGCGATTCCCCACGTCGCAGTGACGTGGGCAACCGCACCGATTGTTTACCCGGATATCAGCGGTTTCAACGCCTCCGCGACTGCCGTCGCACCGCCGGGGACATAGCCGCCCATGGTGACCGGGCTGAGGATCACGCCGTCGACGCCGGCGTCGAACACCTTGGTCTTGAGTTGCTCGGCGATCTGTTCGGGGCTACCGAACACGGCCTGCTGTTTGAACTCGTCCGGGATGACGTCGGCGGTGTAGTTCTCGCCGATCAGTGCGATCGCCAGCATGCTGGTCTCCAGGGTGGCCGGGTCGCGGTCGAGCTTCTCGCACTGTTCCTTGACCACCTGAACTTTGCGGGGCAGCTCGTCGAAGCCGGCGATGATGTTGAGGTGGTCGAAGTGCCTGGCCGCCAGTGGGATGGTCTTCTTCTCACCGCTGCCGCCGATCATCAGCGGAATGTGGTCGCGGAAGCGGGGATTGGCCATCGCCTCGACCGTCTTGTAGTACTTGCCGTCGACGGTGGGGCGTTCGCCGGCGAGCATCGGCAGGATGATCTGCAGGGCTTCGCCGAGCTTGTTGAACCGGTCGGTGAAGGTGCCGAACTCGTAGCCGAGCTGATCGTGCTCGAGTTCGAACCAGCCGGTGCCGATGCCGAGGATGGCGCGGCCCTGGCTGATCACGTCGAGCGTGGTGATGGCCTTGGCCAGCAGCGTCGGGTCGCCCGGTTCATAGCCCCGCCGGTTGAGGAACGTCACCAGTTGCGAGATCAGCACCGACTGTTCCATGCCGGTCACACCGCCACGGCGTGC
>NZ_JBSFPX010000162.1:0-17795 GCF_053588415.1 Mycobacterium sp. NPDC003449 | reverse complement strand
CGGGCCCCGGCACCGCTTCTCTTTCCCCAGCAAGCTCTCCGGCTACTCCAGCACCCACAAGAACTTTTGCCCCAGGTGTAACAGGTGAGGTTGGTCACACGAAGTAAACAGTGACCGCACGGTTGCCCGAATGTGACCGAAGTCGTGTTGCGGTCCTCGTGTCGATGGTCGGGGAACGGCCGCGATGAGCGTTCGCAGGACTGTCACCAGGGGTTTTTGGCTTTGTGCGCTGTCCGGGGCGCTCACCGTCGGTCCGATGGCGCTCGGGGTGCCGACGGCCGGTGCCGACACGGTCAACTGGGACGCGATCGCGTCCTGCGAATCCGGCGGTAACTGGTCCACCGACACCGGCAACGGTCACTACGGCGGATTGCAGTTCAAGCCGGCCACCTGGGCCGCCAACGGCGGCGTCGGATCTCCTTCGGTGGCGTCCCGCGAGGAGCAGATCCGGGTCGCCGAGAATGTGTTGGCCACCCAGGGCATCGGTGCCTGGCCGAAATGCGGCGTCCGCGGTGGCGCACCGGCCGGTTGGCGGGCTCCGGCGGCGACCGGCGGCGGCTGTGCCGGCGTACGCCCCGGCGCGGTGCTCGGCATAGTCGATCTCCGCCAGCTGTGCTCGACCCTGCTCAACCCCCTCGGTGTGTTCGGCCGGTGACGTCCGGCGCCACGGACCTCGGCGCCGCTCGAATCCAGCGGCAGGGCGCCCACGTCGGGCATGGCTACCGTTGTGGTCATGACCCCCTTCCACGATCTCGACGCCTACCTCGCCCTGCCCCGGGTGTCCGGGCTTGCGGTGTCACCCGACGGCTCGCGATTGGTCACCACGATCAGCTCGCTCAACCACACGGGCACCGAATTCCTCACCGCACTATGGGAATTGGATCCGTCGGGGCGACAACCGGCCCGCAGGTTGACCCGGGGCGTCAAGGGGGAGTCCGCACCGGCGTTCACCGCGGGCGGCGATGTGCTGTTCCTGGCGGTGCGGGGCACCGAGGACGACGCCAAACCGCCCGCCGCACTGTGGCGGCTGCCCGCGGCCGGCGGCGAGGCCGTCGAAGTGCTGTCGATGCCCGGAGGTGTCGGCGGCGCCGCCAGCGCGCGGTCGGCCGAGGTGACCGTGGTGACCGCGCCGTTGCTGCCCTCGGCCACCGGCGCCGACGACAAATCGTTGCGTCAGGCCCGCAAGGACAACAAGGTGTCGGCGGTCCTGCACACCGGCTATCCGATCCGGCACTGGGATCACGACCTGGGGCCCGAGCAGCCCCATCTCCTCGACGTCGACGGCCCCAGGGACCTGACGGCCGATCCTGGTGCGGGCTTGCGGGAGGCGACGTTCGATATCAGCGCCGACGGGTCGTTCCTGGTGACCTCATGGCAGGTCGCGGGCCCGGCGGCGGCCGTCCGCTCCACCCTGGCCCGGATCGACCGGGGCACCGGCGCCCGTGACACCATCGCCGACGAATCCGGTGCCGATCTGGAGCAACCGGCGATCGCACCGGACGGCGGCGCGGTCGCCTTCATCAGGACGACTCATCCCACGCCGTCGAACCCGCCGCGGATCACCTTGTGCTGTATGCGTTTCGGTGCCGAACCGGTCGAGCTCACCGCGCACTGGGACCGCTGGCCCACCTCGGTGACCTGGTCGGCGGACTCGTCGACCCTGATCGTGACGGCGGACGAGAACGGGCGGGGACCGATTTTCGCGGTCGACCCGGTCACCGGTGACGTCACCCGGCGCACCGACGACGATCACACCTACACCGACGTGCGGACCGCGCCCGGCGGGGTGATCTACGCGCTGCGCAGCTCGTATGCGGTACCGCCGCATCCGGTCCGGCTCGACCAGGACGGCACCGTGACCGAGATCGCCTGCCTGCGGGCACCCCGCCTGCCGGGAACACTGACCGAGGTGATCGCGCAGGCCGCCGACGGCACTCCGATCCGGTCCTGGCTGACCGTGCCGGACGGGGACGAGGCGGCGCCACTGCTGCTCTGGGTGCACGGCGGTCCGCTGGGCAGCTGGAACTGCTGGCACTGGCGCTGGAATCCGTGGCTGCTCACCGCGCGGGGCTATGCGGTGCTCCTGCCCGACCCCGGACTGTCCACCGGCTACGGGCAGCGGTTCATCGCGCGCGGCTGGGGCGCGTGGGGCGCCGAGCCCTACACCGACCTCATGGCTGCGACCGACGCGGCCTGTGCACATCCGCGGGTCGACGCATCGAGGACGGCCGCGATGGGCGGCTCGTTCGGCGGGTACATGGCCAACTGGATCGCCGGGCACACCGACCGGTTCGACGCGATCGTCACGCATGCCAGCCTGTGGGCGCTCGACCAGTTCGGCCCCACCACCGACAGTGCGCACTGGTGGGCGCGCGAATTGAGCGCCGATATGGCGGAGCGCAATTCGCCGCACCGGTTCGTCAGCCAGATCAGCACCCCGATGCTGGTGATCCACGGCGACAAGGACTATCGAGTGCCGATCGGGGAGGCGCTGCGGCTGTGGTACGAGCTGCTGACCGGGTCGGGCCTGCCCGCCGACGAGAGCGGGCAGAGCCCGCACCGGTTCCTGTACTACCCGACCGAGAACCACTGGGTGCTGGCCCCGCAGCATGCCAAGATCTGGTATCAGGTGGTGACGGCATTCCTCGATGACCACCTACGGGGCGAAGCGGTCCAGCTGCCCACACTGCTCGGGTAGCGTCGGCACCGTGACCCAGCGTGAGTTCGACCTGGTGCTGTACGGAGCGACCGGATTTGCCGGCCGCCTGACCGCCGAGTATCTGTCCAGGGCCGGCGGTGCCGCACGGATCGCGCTGGCCGGGCGTTCGCAGGACAAACTGCGCGCGGTGCGCGCCACCCTCGGTGCGGCCGCCCAAGACTGGCCGGTGGTGGCCGCGGACGCCACCGAACCCGCCACCCTACGGGCGATGGCGGCCCGCACCCAGGTGGTGGTGAGCACGGTCGGGCCCTACACCCGCTACGGCATGCCACTGGTGCGGGCGTGCGCGGCGGAGGGCACCGACTACGCCGACCTGACCGGTGAGACGATGTTCATCCGCGACAGCATCGACGAGTGCCACAAACAGGCCGTCGACACCGGTGCCCGAATCGTGCACTCCTGCGGATTCGACTCGGTGCCATCCGATCTCACGGTGTTCGCGCTGTACCGGCGGGCGACGGCCGATGGTGCGGGTGAGCTCGGCGACACCAACCTGGTGGTGCGCTCCTTCGCCGGCGGGGTGTCGGGTGGCACGGCGGCCTCGATGCTGGAGGTGCTGCGCACCTCCTCGCGCGATGCCGAGGCCAGGGAACAGATGAACGATCCGTACACGCTGAGCCCGGACCGGAGCGCCGAGCCCGAACTCGGCGGGCAACCGGATGTGCGCTGGCGCAGGGGCGCCGAGATCGCGCCAGAGCTGGCCGGGTACTGGACCGGGGCGTTCGCGATGGCCGCACCGAACACCCGAACCGTCCGGCGCAGCAACGCATTACTGGGCTACCCGTACGGTCGCCGGTTCGCCTACGGCGAGCAGATGAGTCTCGGTCGCTCGCCTGCGGCCCCGGTCACGGCGGCGCTGGTAACCGGGGCCAACGCCGTGACGATGGGCCTGGGCGGGCGGTACTTCGACCGGTTGCCCGCGGGCCTGGTCGAACGGGTGCTGCCCAAGCCGGGTACCGGCCCGAGTGAACGCACCCGGGAACGGGGCCACTACCGCGTCGAGACGTACACCACGACCGCATCGGGTGCCCGTTACGTCGCGGCGATGGCGCAGCGCGGCGACCCCGGTTACAAGGCCACCGCGGTCCTGCTCGGGGAGTGCGGGCTGGCGCTCGCGGTCGACCGGGACAGGCTCTCGGATCTGCGTGGCGTCCTCACCCCGGCCGCGGCGATGGGGGATGCGCTGCTGACCCGGCTGCCCGCCGCGGATGTGACGCTGGAGACCACGCTGCTCGGCTAGGTCCTCGGCCGGTACCGATGCGAACGGATCTGCGCGCGCAGAAGGCCTGTGGGACAAGATCGGATTCGACTAGTGTCGTCGACGAGGACGACTTCCAGTGCGCCAGCAAACGAAGGTGGGATGAAATGGCCGGTCTCGACGAACTCTTCGCGCAGATTCCCGTTGCGGATATCGCGAAAAAGATTGGCGAAGATGAAGGTGAGGTGAACGCGGCCATCAAGACCCTGGTGCCCGCCCTCGTCGGCGGTGTGGCCGAGAACGTTCAGGCCGACAACATCGACTCCGGTGAGCTCGAATCGGCCGTCAACACGCACGCGGTCAGCGGTCTGCTGGACGGCGGGGTGAGCGTCGATAAGGTCGATGCCAACGAAGGCAACCAGACCGTCTCGAAGATCTTCGGCGGCAACGACAGCAATCAGGTCGCGTCGGCATTGGCGGGTACCGGTGCCGGCGGCGGGGATCTGATCAAGAAGCTGCTGCCGATCCTGGCCCCGATCGTGCTCGCCTACATCGGCAAGCAGTTCTCCCAGAACAACGCCCCCGCGGGCGGGCAGCCCCAGGCTCAGGCCCAGAACACGGGCGGAGGCGGGCTCGGCGACATCCTCGGCAGCATCCTGGGTGGCGCGGGCGGCGGCGCGGCCGGCGCGGGCAGCAATCCGCTCGGCAGCATCCTTGGCAGCGTCCTCGGCGGCGGCGGTGGGCAGAACAACGCGATCGGTGAGATCCTCGGCGGGCTGCTCGGCGGCAAGAAGTAGCGAACGCGACGGCCCCCGATCCCCGACGAACGTGGCGGGCGTCGGGGGCTTTCGCTTTCGGGGGGCCGTGCTTCTTAGAATGGCCCGGTGACCCGCAGCCCTGAGAATCGTGCCGACGCCCTGCCCAAGTCCTGGGAGCCGGGTGCGGTAGAGGCCGAGTTGTACCAGGGCTGGGTGGACGCCGGATACTTCACCGCCGACCCGACCAGCGACAAACCGGCCTACTCCATCGTGCTGCCGCCGCCGAACGTGACCGGCAGCCTGCACATGGGCCATGCGCTGGATCACACCCTGATGGACGCCCTGACCCGGCGTAAACGCATGCAGGGGTTCGAGGTGTTATGGCTGCCCGGGATGGACCACGCAGGCATCGCCACCCAGAGCGTGGTGGAGAAACAACTCTCGGTCGACGGCAAGACGAAGGAAGACTTCGGGCGCGAGTTGTTCGTCGACAGGGTGTGGGACTGGAAACGCGAGTCCGGCGGCACCATCGGTGCCCAGATGCGCCGGCTGGGCGACGGGGTGGACTGGAGCCGCGAACGCTTCACCATGGACGAGGGCCTGTCGCGCGCGGTGCGCACCATCTTCAAGCGGCTGTTCGATGCCGGCCTCATCTACCAGGCCGAGCGGCTGGTCAACTGGTCACCGGTGCTCGAGACCGCGATCAGCGATCTCGAGGTCAAGTACGCCGACGTGGAGGGCGAGCTGGTCTCGTTCCGTTACGGCTCGATGAACGACGACGAGCCCCATATCGTGGTGGCGACCACCCGGGTCGAGACCATGCTCGGTGACACCGCGATCGCGGTGCATCCCGACGACGAGCGGTACCGCGACCTGGTCGGCAAGACGCTGCCGCATCCGTTCACCGACGCTCGCATCGTCATCGTGGCCGACACCCACGTCGACCCCGAATTCGGCACCGGCGCGGTCAAAGTCACGCCCGCACACGATCCGAACGACTTCGAGATCGGCCTGCGGCACTCGCTGCCGATGCCGTCGATCATGGATTCCAAGGGCCGGATCGCCGACACCGGAACCCAATTCGACGGCATGGACCGGTTCGAGGCGCGGGTCAAGGTACGCGAGGCGCTGGCCGAGCAGGGCCGGATCGTCGCCGAGAAGCGTCCCTACCTGCACAGCGTCGGCCACTCCGAACGCAGCGGCGAACCGATCGAACCGCGACTGAGCCTGCAGTGGTGGGTCAAGGTGGAAGCGCTGGCCAAGGCCTCCGGAGACGCGGTGCGCAACGGCGACACCGTGATCCACCCGCCCAGTCAGGAGCCGCGATGGTTCGCCTGGGTCGACAACATGCACGACTGGTGCATATCGCGGCAGCTGTGGTGGGGGCACCGGATCCCGGTCTGGCACGGCCCGGCCGGCGAGACCGTGTGCGTCGGCCCCGACGAGACCCCGCCGGAGGGCTGGGAGCAGGACCCCGATGTGCTCGACACGTGGTTCTCGTCGGCGCTGTGGCCGTTCTCCACGATGGGCTGGCCGGAGGCTACGCCCGAATTGAAGAAGTTCTATCCCACAAGCGTTCTGGTGACCGGCTACGACATCATCTTCTTCTGGGTGGCCCGGATGATGATGTTCGGCACTTTCGTCGGCGACGATCCCGCGGTCACCCTGGATGGCGGGCGCGCCCCGCAGGTCCCGTTCGAAAACGTGTTCCTGCACGGCCTGATCCGCGACGAGTTCGGTCGCAAGATGAGCAAGTCGCGCGGCAACGGCATCGATCCGCTGGACTGGGTGGAGAAGTTCGGCGCCGACGCACTGCGGTTCACCCTGGCCCGCGGCGCCAGCCCGGGCGGCGACCTGTCCATCGGCGAGGACCATGCCCGCGCATCCCGCAACTTCGCCACCAAGCTGTTCAACGCGACCCGGTTCGCGCTGATGAACGGTGCCGCTCCGGCACCGCTGCCCGGCGCCGACGAGTTGACCGACGCCGACCGGTGGATCCTCGGCCGGCTCGAAGAGGTTCGCGCCGAGGTGGATTCGGCATTCGACGGCTACGAGTTCAGCCGGGCCTGCGAATCGCTGTACCACTTCGCCTGGGACGAGTTCTGCGACTGGTATGTGGAGCTGGCCAAGGTGCAGCTGGGCGAGGGCATCACCCAGACCACGGCCGTGCTGGCCTTCGTCCTCGACGCGCTGCTCAAGCTCATGCATCCGGTGATGCCGTTCGTCACCGAAACCCTGTGGCGCACACTCACCGGCGGCGAGTCGGTGGTCATCGCGCCGTGGCCGCAGGCCTCCGGGTTCGCGACCGATCCGGTTGCCACCCAACGTGTTGCCGATATGCAGAGGCTCATCACCGAGGTGCGGCGGTTCCGCAGCGATCAGGGGCTGGCCGACCGGCAGAAGGTTCCGGCGAGGCTGTCCGGCATCGACACCGCGGGCCTGACCGCTCAGGTGCCTGCGATCGCCGCACTGGCCTGGTTGACCGAGGCCGGCGACGGGTTCACCGCATCGGCGTCGGTCGAGGTGCGGTTGTCGCAGGCCACCGTGGTGGTGGAGGTCGACACCTCGGGCACCGTCGACGTCGCAGCCGAACGCCGGCGGCTGGAAAAGGATCTGGCCGCCGCCCAGAAGGAGTTGTCCACCACGGCGGCCAAGCTCGGCAACGAGGCGTTCCTGGCCAAGGCGCCCGCCGAGGTCGTCGACAAGATCCGCGGCCGCCAGAAGCTGGCCGGTGAAGAGGTCGAACGGATAACCGCACGCCTGGCGGGTCTGCACCAGTGAGCGCTTCCGCGAAGAGCCGAGGGCACCGATGAGCGCTTGCGCGAAGAGCCGAGGGCACCGATGAGCGCTTGCGCGAAGAGCCGAGGGCACCGATGAGCGACCCTGATCCCACCCCGGACGAGATCGCGGCGCTGCTGCAGGTCGAGCACCTGCTCGACCAACGGTGGCCCGAGACCAAACTCGAGCCGAGCACCACGCGCATCGCCGCACTGATGGAGCTGCTGGGTTCCCCGCAGCGGGGTTACCCGTCCATCCACGTCGCCGGGACCAACGGTAAGACGTCGGTCGCCCGCATCATCGATGCGCTGCTGACCGCGCTGCACCGGCGCACCGGACGGACCACCAGCCCGCATCTGCAGTCCGCGGTGGAGCGCATCTCGATCGACGGCAAGCCGATCACCCCGGCGCAGTACGTCGAGACCTACCGCGAGATCGAACCGTTCGTGCAGCTGGTGGACCAGCAGTCCGAGGCCGCGGGCGGCCCGAAGATGAGCAAGTTCGAGGTGCTCACGGCGATGGCCTTCGCGGCCTTCGCCGATGCTCCCGTCGACGTCGCCGTCGTCGAGGTCGGCATGGGTGGGCGCTGGGACGCCACCAACGTGGTCGACGCGCCGGTCGCGGTGATCACCCCGATCGGCATCGACCACACCGACTATCTGGGCGAGACCATCGCCGAGATAGCCGGGGAGAAGGCCGGCATCATCGTCCGCCAGCCCGACGACCTCGTCCCGACCGACACGGTGGCGGTGATCGCCCGACAGGTTCCCGAGGCGATGGAGGTGCTGCTGACCGAGACGGTGCGCGCCGACGCGGCGGTGGCCCGCGAGGATTCCGAGTTCGCCGTGTTGGGTCGCCAGGTCGCGATCGGCGGACAGTTGCTGGAACTGCAGGGCCTCGGAGGGGTGTACTCCGACATCTTCCTTCCGCTGCACGGTGAGCATCAGGCCCACAACGCGGTGGTAGCGCTGGCCGCGGTGGAGGCGTTCTTCGGGGCGGGGGCGGACCGGCAGCTGGATGTGGAAGCCGTCCGGGCCGGCTTCGCGGCGGTGCGCAGTCCTGGCCGGTTGGAACGGATGCGCAGTGCGCCAACGGTATTCATCGACGCCGCGCACAATCCGGCCGGAGCGGCCGCGCTCGCCGAGACGATGCGCGACGAGTTCGAGTTCCGGCATCTGGTCGGCGTCGTGTCGGTGATGGCCGACAAGGACGCCGACGGCATCCTGACCGCGCTCGAGCCGGTGCTGGACCAGATCGTGGTGACCCACAACGGTTCGCCGCGAGCGCTGGAGGTCGAGGCGCTGGCGTTGCGCGCCGAGGAGCGGTTCGGCCCCGAGCGGGTGATCACCGCGGCCACCCTGACCGATGCGATCGAAACCGCCACTGCACTTGTCGAGGAGTCCGGCGCGGACGCCGAGGGGTTCTCGGGTGTGGGCATCGTGATCACCGGCTCGGTGGTGACCGCGGGTGCCGCGCGAACCCTGTTCGGAAAGGACCCCGGGTGAGTACGCCGCCCGATCCGTGGAAGAGCTTTCGCGGGGTGATGGCCGGGACCCTGATCCTGGAGGCGATCGTGGTGCTGCTGGCACTGCCAGTGGTCGCGACCAGTGGTCGCGGCCTCACCCCGCTGTCGGGTGGCTATCTCATCGGGCTGGCCGTCGTCTTGATCCTGATGTGCGGGTTCCAGGGGCGGCCGTGGGCGATCTGGGCCAATCTGGGTCTGCAGCTCGTCCTGATCGCGGGTGCGTTCATCCACGGGGCGATCGGATTCATCGGTGTGGTGTTCGCCGTGGTCTGGCTACTGGTCCTGTATCTGCGCGCCGAGGTCAAGCGCAGGCAGGACCGGGGCCTGCTTCCCGGGCAGCAACAACCCCCTCAATAGCCACCCGGGAGCCACCCGGGCCGCGGTGGCGGGCCGTGATTACCGCCCGGTACGCTGTCCGCCGTGACTGAGCGGACCCTGGTGTTGATCAAGCCCGACGGCGTGCAGCGCCACCTGGTGGGGGAGATCCTCGGCCGAATCGAACGCAAAGGGCTGACCCTCGCGGCGCTCGAGCTGAAGACCGTGAGCGACGATCTCGCTCGCCGGCATTACGCCGAGCACGACGGCAAGCCGTTCTTCGACTCGCTGCTGGAATTCATCACCTCCGGGCCCGTGGTGGCAGCGATCGTGGAGGGGCCGCGCGCCGTGGCCGCCTTCCGCCAGATCGCCGGCGGTACCGATCCGGTCGAGAAGGCGGTGCCCGGCACTATCCGCGGTGACCTGGCGTTGGTCACCCAGGACAACCTGGTGCACGGGTCGGATTCGCCGGAGTCGGCCGCCCGCGAGATCGCTCTGTGGTTCCCCGGCGAACCCGCTTCGGCCTGACCTGCGTCGCGGTTCCTTCGCGCAGTCTGGTCGGGAGCGCGTCGGTGATGTGGGATACTGGTCGCGGGTAGCCAGCCTCAAACCCGGGGCTGAACACCCGGATGAAGACTTCGACGTGCGCGACCACCGCAAACCCGGTGTGGCGCCGACCGTCCAGCCATCATTCAGCCAGGCACCGGGTGGGTTCGGCATCGAGCCGCCCGGAGCGAGACCACAACAAGTCCGGGGAAGTCGCCCGGGCCAATAGCGGAAGCCCTCGCGTGGCCGCGTCACAACGACGCGCCCGGGGGCTTGAGGAGAATACGTGGCCGAAGATGCCCATACCCAAGACCCATCAACCCAGACCCCGGAGCCGGAAACACTCCCAGAACGTCTGAGAGTTCATTCGCTGGCCCGGGTGCTGGGAACGACCAGCCGGCGTGTCCTCGACGCTCTGGCCGAGCTCGACGGGCGACATCGCAGCGCACATTCGACCGTCGAGAAGGCCGACGCCGAGCGGGTGCGCGATGTGTTGGCGGTCGAGACCCTCGAAATGGTCACCGTCGAGACGCCGGCTGCTGAGGTGCCCGTCATCGAAGCCCCCGCGGCCGAGGTCCCCGTCGTCGAGGCGCCCGCTCCGGAGGTGCCCGCTGCCGAGGTGTCCACCGAGGTCGTCCCGGACCGCCCCGCCGACCCGGAACCCGAGCCCGAAGTTCGGCACGGGCGACATGCCCTGGTCAGCGATGAGCCCGAATCACGGCTGATCCTGGAGACCGCGAACATTCCCGCGGCCCGCGAAGGCCACACCGAACGGGCCGACTACCTGCCGTTGTTCGTCGCGCCGCAGCCGGTCAGCTTCCAACAGCCGGTGCCGGTCCGTGCGGACGACGACGAGGATGACACCGACACCGATACCGACGCCGACGACCAGGACTCCGGGGCCGAGTCCGACGATGAGCAGGGCGACCGCCCGGCCGCGCGCCGGCGCCGTCGCGGCCGTCGCGGCCGCGGTCGCGGACGTGGCGAACAGAGCGACGACAACGGGGGCGATTCCGACGCCGACGACGAGTCGTCAGACCAGGACTCCGGTGACGACTCCGACGATTCCGACGACGGCGGTGACGAGGACGGCAACGGTGCCGAGGGTGGCAACCGCAGGCGCCGCCGCCGGCGGCGGCGCAAAGCCGGGTCGGGCGACTCCGAAGACGGCGGATCGCCCGACGACCCGCCCAACACGGTCGTCCATGAACGCGCGCCGCGGGAGCGGTCGGGTAAGTCCGGCGGCGACGATTCCGAGATCCAGGGGATCAGCGGATCGACCCGGCTGGAGGCCAAGCGGCAGCGCCGCCGAGACGGCCGTGATGCCGGCCGCAGGCGGCCGCCGATCCTGAGTGAGGCGGAGTTCCTGGCCCGTCGCGAGGCGGTCGATCGCACGATGATCGTGCGGGACAAGGTCCGCTCCGAACCCCCGCACGAAGGTGCGCGTTACACCCAGATCGCGGTGCTCGAAGACGGCGTCGTGGTCGAGCACTTTGTCACCTCGGCCGCTTCGGCGTCCCTGGTCGGCAACATCTACCTGGGCATCGTGCAGAACGTCCTGCCCTCCATGGAGGCCGCGTTCGTCGACATCGGCCGCGGGCGCAACGGCGTGCTGTATGCGGGTGAGGTCAACTGGGAGGCCGCGGGCCTCGGCGGGGCCAACCGCAGGATCGAGCAGGCCCTCAAGCCCGGCGATTACGTGGTCGTCCAGGTGAGCAAGGATCCCGTCGGCCACAAAGGCGCCCGGCTCACCACGCAGGTGTCGCTGGCCGGCCGCTACCTGGTGTACGTGCCGGGCGCATCGTCGACCGGCATCAGCCGAAAACTGCCCGACACCGAACGCCAGCGGCTCAAGGAGATCCTGCGCGAGGTGGTCCCGGCCGATGCCGGCGTGATCATCCGGACCGCGTCCGAGGGCGTCAAGGAATCCGACATCCGGTCCGATGTCGAGCGCCTGCAGAAACGCTGGACCGAGATCGAGTCCAAGGCCGCCGACATCACCGGGAAGAAGGCCGGGGCCGCGGTCGCGCTCTACGAAGAGCCCGACGTGCTGGTCAAGGTGATCCGCGACCTGTTCAACGAGGACTTCTCCGGGCTCATCGTCTCCGGTGACGACGCCTGGAACACCATCAACCAGTACGTGAACACCGTTGCGCCCGACCTGGTCAGCCGGCTGACCAAATACGAGCCCGCAGGAGGGGACGGCCCGGATGTGTTCGCGGTGCACCGCATCGACGAACAGTTGGCCAAGGCGATGGACCGCAAGGTGTGGCTGCCGTCGGGCGGCTCGTTGGTCAT
The DNA here is from genome assembly GCF_053588415.1 of Mycobacterium sp. NPDC003449. Classification (NCBI taxonomy): domain Bacteria; kingdom Bacillati; phylum Actinomycetota; class Actinomycetes; order Mycobacteriales; family Mycobacteriaceae; genus Mycobacterium; species Mycobacterium sp. NPDC003449. The sequence continues at coordinate 5,658 of NZ_JBSFPX010000162.1, read as the reverse complement.
CGACCGCACCGAGGCGATGACCGTCGTCGACGTCAACACCGGCAAGTTCACCGGTTCGGGCGGCAACCTGGAACAGACCGTCACCCGCAACAACCTGGAGGCCGCCGAGGAGATCGTGCGGCAACTGCGGTTACGCGATATCGGCGGCATCATCGTCATCGACTTCATCGACATGGTGCTGGAGTCCAACCGCGACCTGGTGCTGCGCCGGCTGACCGAGGCCCTGGCCCGGGACCGGACCCGCCACCAGGTGTCCGAGGTGACCTCGCTGGGCCTGGTGCAATTGACCCGAAAGCGGTTGGGAACCGGGCTGGTCGAGGCATTCTCGACGTCCTGCACCCATTGCGGCGGTCGCGGGATCGTCCTGCACGGTGACCCGGTGGACTCGGCGTCGGCGGGGTCGGGCCGCAAGTCCGAATCGGGCGGTGGCGGTCGTCGCGGTAAGCGGAGCAAGAAGGGCAATGCCCGCCCCGAAGAGGTGCAGGTGGCCAAGGTCCCGGCGCACGGCCCCGGTGAGCACCCGATGTTCAAGGCGATGGCGGCGGCGAACGGTCGCCACGAGGACGACGACGAGGATCTCGCCGGTGCGGTCCGCGAGCCCGGTGACCACGACGAGCAGGACGTCGCGGCCGACGGCGCCGAGGCTGGGGCCACCGGTCCGTCCTTCGATGCCGGACCCGACGACAGCTCCGGCGACCGGGCCGATGCCGAGGACACCGATGACGACCTCGAGGACACCGACGACGAGTCCGATGAGTCCGATGAGGACGAGATCGATCTCGACGACGATGAGGACCTCGAGGATGACCTCGACGAATCCGACGACGACTCCGACGACGACTCCGACGACGACTCGGATGAGGACGACTCGGACGACGACACCGAGGCGTATCAGGCGCCGGTGGCGGCGGCCCGGGGCGGCCGGACCCGCCGTCGGGCCGCGGCCCGCCCGGCCGGCCCGCCGCGCCAGTAGGTGCGGCAACTGCCCGTTCCGCCCCTGCCGCACCGGAAACCCGAGGCGGTTTGACCCTCTACCCGCTGGTCACGTACCCTTGACCAGTTGTCGCCAGTGCCTGAAGGCGGGCCGGCGACGGCGGGGCCACCCCGTCACCCCAAGACCCGTGCACGCACCGGCAGGTAGCGCGCGCCCGCAGAGCTAGAGCAGAGGACACGATGGCGACATACGCAATCGTCAAGACCGGCGGCAAGCAGTACAAGGTTGCCGTCGGTGACGTGGTGAAGGTTGAGAAGCTCGATTCCGAGCCCGGCGCTTCGGTGTCGCTGCCGGTCGCCCTCGTGGTCGACGGCGCCCAGGTCACCAGCAAGGCCGATGACCTGGCCAAGGTCGCGGTGACCGGTGAGGTGCTCGAGCACACCAAGGGTCCCAAGATCCGCATCCACAAGTTCAAGAACAAGACCGGCTATCACAAGCGCCAGGGGCACCGTCAGCAGCTGACCGTGCTCAAGGTCACCGGAATCAAGTAGTAGGAGGCGTTTGACATGGCACACAAGAAGGGCGCTTCCAGCTCACGCAACGGCCGCGAATCAGCCGCCCAGCGGCTCGGCGTCAAGCGGTTCGGCGGTCAGGTCGTCAAGGCCGGCGAGATTCTGGTGCGGCAGCGGGGAACTCATTTCCATCCCGGCACCAACGTCGGTCGTGGCGGTGACGACACCCTGTTCGCCACCGCGCCCGGCGCCGTCGAATTCGGCTCCAAGCGCGGACGCAAGCTGGTGAACATCGTCCCCGTTCCGCGACCGGAGGCCTGAGACTACGAGGACACCGCCCGCGAATGTGAAGCAGCTGCGAGTTCTCGAAAGAACTTGGCGATAGCTTCACATTCGACGGAAAGGATGTCCGATGCCCCGGTTTGTCGACCGTGTGGTCATCCACGCGCGGGCAGGCAACGGCGGCAACGGCTGCGCCTCGGTCCATCGCGAGAAGTTCAAACCGCTCGGCGGTCCCGACGGGGGCAACGGCGGGCGTGGCGGCAGCATCGTGCTCGTCGTCGACCCGCAGGTGCACACCCTGCTCGATTTTCACTTCCACCCGCACGTCGTCGCGCCCTCCGGTAAGCAGGGCGCGGGCAGCAACCGGGACGGTGCCGCGGGCAGCGATCTGGAGGTGCGGGTTCCCGACGGCACCGTGGTCCTCGACGAGCAGGGCCGGATGCTGGCCGACCTGGTCGGCGCGGGTACCCGGTTCGAGGCGGCCGCGGGAGGCCGCGGTGGCCTTGGCAACGCCGCATTGGCGTCGCGGGCCCGTAAGGCCCCCGGTTTCGCGCTGCTCGGTGAGCCGGGCCAGACCCACGATCTCACCCTTGAGCTCAAGACCGTCGCCGACGTCGGCCTGATCGGCTTTCCGTCCGCGGGCAAGTCCTCACTGGTGGCCACCATCTCGGCGGCCAAACCCAAGATCGCCGATTACCCGTTTACCACGCTGGCACCCAATCTGGGTGTGGTGTCGGCGGGGGAGAACACCTTCACCGTCGCCGACGTACCGGGCCTGATCCCCGGGGCGTCGCAGGGGCGCGGTCTGGGGCTGGAGTTCCTGCGCCACCTGGAGCGGTGTGCGGTACTGGTGCATGTCGTGGACTGCGCGACCATGGAACCGGGCCGTGACCCGGTCTCCGACATCGAGGCGCTGGAGACCGAATTGGCCTCCTACACTCCGACGCTGCAGGGGGATTCGACCCTGGGGGATCTGGCCTCGCGGCCGCGCGCGGTGGTACTCAACAAGATCGACGTCCCGGACGCGCGTGAGCTCGCCGACTTCGTCCGTGAGGAGGTCGCCGAGCGATTCGGCTGGCCGGTGTTCGAGATCTCCACGGTGAGCCGGGATGGGCTGCGCCCGTTGACCTTCGCCCTGTGGGACATGGTCAGGACGTATCGGGACGCACAGCCGGAGGTGGCGCTGAGGCGTCCGGTGATCCGGCCCATCGCGGTCGACGAGAGCGGTTTCACCGTCGCCGCCGACGGGGCCGGTGGATTCGTGGTGCGCGGCACCCGGCCGGAACGTTGGGTCGGCCAGACCAACTTCGACAACGACGAGGCGGTCGGCTATCTCGGTGACCGCCTGGCCCGGCTGGGGGTCGAGGAGGAACTGCTCAAGCTCGGCGCCCAACCGGGCTGTGCCGTCACCATCGGCGATATGACCTTCGACTGGGAACCGCAGACTCCGGCGGGCGTCGACATGCCGCTCACGGGCCGCGGTACCGATGTCCGCCTCGAGCAGACCGACCGGGTCGGTGCGTCCGAGCGCAAGGCGGCCCGCAAGGAACGGCGGCAGTCCCGGGACGATTCGTGAGCCAACATCGCGAGGCCGTCCGGACCGCGCGCCGCGTCGTCGTGAAGATCGGCACCACCGCGTTGACCACACCGTCCGGGGTGTTCGACGTCGGCCGGCTGGCCCGGCTGGCCGAGGCGATCGAGGGCCGGATGAAGGCCGGCTCGGATGTGGTGATCGTGTCCTCGGGGGCGATCGCCGCGGGCATCGAGCCGCTGCGGTTGTCCAAGCGGCCCACGGATCTGGCGACCAAACAGGCCGCGGCCAGTGTCGGCCAGGTCGCCCTGATCAACGCCTGGAGTTCGGCGTTCGCCACCTACCGGCGGACCGTGGGTCAGGTGCTGCTGACCGCGCACGACATCTCGATGCGGGTGCAGCACAACAACGCCCAGCGCACCCTGGACCGGCTGCGGGTGCTGCACGCGGTCGCGATCGTCAACGAGAACGATACGGTGGCCACCAACGAAATCCGGTTCGGCGACAACGACCGGCTTTCGGCACTGGTGGCCCAGCTGGTCGGCGCCGATGCGCTCATCCTGCTGTCCGATATCGACGGCCTCTACGACGGGGATCCCCGCAAAGCCACGCCCGACAAACCGGCGCGCTTCATTCCCGAGGTCGCGGCGTCGGGTGATCTCGACGGTGTCGTGGCCGGACGGGGCAGCCATCTGGGCACCGGCGGTATGGCGTCGAAGCTGTCCTCGGCGTTGTTGGCCGCCGACGCGGGTGTGCCGGTGCTGTTGGCGGCCGCATCCGATGCCGCCGCGGCCCTCGACGACGCCTCGGTCGGCACGGTGTTCGCGCCGCGGGCCGATCGGATGTCGGCCCGTCGGTTCTGGGTGCGCTACGCCGCCGAGTCGGCGGGTGCGCTGACCCTCGACGACGGCGCGGTGCGGGCCGTGATGAAACAGCGCCGGTCGCTGTTGCCGGCCGGGATCACCGAGGTCGCCGGGCATTTCCACGGTGGCGACGTGGTCGATATCCGGGCGGTCGACGGAAGCACGGTCGCGCGCGGCGTGGTCGCCTACGATGCGGTCGAGCTGGCCACCATGATCGGCCGCTCGACCTCGGATCTGCCCGCCGAGATGCGCAGACCCGCTGTGCACGCCGACGATCTGGTCGCCACCTAGCGATTTCGGTGCACTGAGTAACGCTGACCGTTACTGAACGCACCGAAATCACCGGGTGGCGGGCTCCAGGTACAGTGCGGCCCAGACGATTTCGGTGAGCGTCGCGGCCAGCTCGGCGTCGTAGGAGGCGGGTCGCGACGGCAGGTTCTGGTGGCAGGTCCGCTCCACCATCCAGGTCAGCGTGCTCGCGGTGGTCGCGGCGGGCAGCCCGGACCGGATCGACCCGTCGGCCTGGCCGTCCTCGATGACCCTGGTGAGTTGCCCGGAGATCGCGGTGAGCAGCTCGCGGTAGGTCGTGCCGACCTGCGGGTCGTAGGCCGACATCTCGTTGAGCGCGATCAGCACCGGTTGATGGCGGCGATAGCTGGCGATGATGCCGGCCATGGCGGCATGGACGTCGGCGGGGTCCCGCCGCCCGGAGACGCTCCACCACCGTTCGGCGGCCCGGGCCAGGTCGGCGAACACCTGGGTGGCCAGCCGGCGCAGCAGATGACCCTTGTCCTCGAAGTAGATGTAGAAGCCGGCCCGGGAGATCCCGGCTTCGGTGGCCAGTTTGTCGACGCTGAGCTCGGTGAAGCTGGTGCCGTCCGACATCAGCCGGTCGGTGGCCTCGAGCAGCCGACGTTCGATCCGCTCGCGCCGTTCCTCGCGTCTGGCCTGCGGTTTGCGGGTCACCGATGGCATGGCCACCAGGGTATCCGGTGCGGCCACACCTTGACTAGACATAGTGTCTAGACTTATGGTCACCATCATGACTGTGTCGTCGCTCACATCTGCCGGATCGCGGGCCCATGATCCGATCGACATCTCCTCCAAGGCCTTCTGGTCCACCACCGCCGCCGAACGGGAGACGTCCTTCGCCCAGCTGCGGACGCAACGTCCGGTGAGCTGGCACCGCCCGGTCGAGGAGACGCTCATCCCCGATCCCGGCGATCCGGGCTTCTGGGCCGTCACCCGGCATGCCGACATCGTCACCGTCAGCCGGGACAGCGAGACCTACCTGTCGGGGAAGGGCGTGCTGTTCGACACGGTTCCCGAGGAGTTGTTGGAGGCCTCGCAGTCGTTTCTGGCCATGGACGCGCCGCGGCACACGCTGATCCGCAAACTCGTGCACTCCGCGTTCACCCCGCGGCAGGTGGCCCGCATCGAGACCTCGATCAAGACCAACGCCAGGTCCATCGTCGAGGAGCTCAAGGCCGCGGGCAGCGGCGTCGACTTCGTCGACCAGTGCGCCAAGGAGCTGCC
>NZ_JBSFPX010000161.1:4592-17871 GCF_053588415.1 Mycobacterium sp. NPDC003449 | reverse complement strand
ACGGCGGTGATCGACCCCGAAAACCGCCGTGGCGCGACGCACGCGGCAATTGATCAGCCGCGCAGCGTCTCGATCACCGCGCTGAAGTCCTTATCGGCGTTGGCGACGACGAATTTCGCGTAGATCTCGGCGGCGTGCGTCCCGAGCGGCGCCGAGGAACCGGTCGAGGACACCGCAGCCATCGCCAGGCCCAGATCCTTGTTCATCAGTGCGGTCGCGAAGCCAGGAGTGAAGTCATTGTTGGCCGGTGACGTCGGGACCGGCCCCGGCACCGGGCAATTCGTATGAACCGCCCAGCAGTTGCCGGTCGCCCCGGTGACCACGTCGAACAGTGACTGCTTGTCCAGCCCCAGCTTCTCGGCCAGCACGAAAGCCTCCCCGACGGCGATCTGCTGCACCGCCAGCACCATGTTGTTGCAGAGCTTGGCCGCCTGCCCGGTGCCTGCGCCGCCGCAATGGATGACCTTGCCCGCCATCGGCTCCAGCACCGGCCGGGCGCGCTCGACGGCGTCGTCCTCACCGCCGACCATGAACGCCAACGTGCCGGCCGTCGCGCCCTTGACCCCGCCGGAAACCGGGGCGTCGAGTTGGGCGTGTCCGTGTTCGACGGCCTGCGCGTGGATCGCCCTGGCATCGTCGACCGAGATGGTCGAGGTGTCGATGAACAGGGTGCCCTTCGGCGCCGCGGGCAGCACTTCGGCGTAGCAGGCCTTGACGATCGCACCGCTGGGCAGCGAGGTGATCACCACCTCGGCCTCGGATGCGGCCTGCGCCCCGGTGCCGAAGACCGTGACCCCCTTGGCCGCTGCCGCCGCCGTCAGTTCGGCGACGGGGTCGAAACCGCGGACCGTGTGGCCCGCCGCGACCAGGTTGGCCGCCATCGGCCCACCCATGTGTCCCAGACCCAAGAACGCGATGTTCGCCACAGACCCTCCAGATTAAGATGTGCGTGCCCTGGTCGCCTCGGAGCGACCGATCACCACGCGCATGATTTCGTTGGTTCCCTCAAGGATGCGATGTACCCGCAGATCGCGGACGATTTTCTCCAGACCGTACTCGCGCAGGTAGCCATAGCCGCCGTGCAGTTGCAGCGCCTGGTCGGCGACCTCGAAGCAGGTGTCGGTGACGTAGCGCTTGGCCATCGCACACAACGCCACCTTGTCCGGATGGTTGGCGTCGAGTGCACCGGCGGCCCGCCACAACATGTTTCGTGACGTCTCCAGGCCTGTCGCCATATCGGCCAGGGTGAACCGGATGGTTGGCTCGTCGAGCAGGGTACCGCCGAAGGCCTGCCGGTCGGCGAGATAGCCGACCGCCTTGTCGTAGCCGGCCTGCGCCCCACCCAGCGAGCAGGCCGCGATGTTGATCCTGCCGCCGTTGAGCCCGTTCATCGCGATGCCGAAGCCGGTGCCCTCGGTGCCGCCGAGCAGGGCGTCGGCCGGAACCCGCACGCCCTCGAAGATCACCTGCGCGGTGGGCTGGGCGTTCCAGCCCATCTTCTGTTCGTCCGCACCGAAACTCAGCCCCGGCGTGTCCTTTTCGACCACGAATGTCGAAATACCCTTGGGGCCTTCGGCGCCGGTGCGGGCCATCACCACATAGAGATCCGAACTGCCCGCCCCGGAGATGAACTGCTTGACCCCGTCCAGGATCCAGTCGCCTCCGTCCCGGACGGCCTTGGTACGCAACGCCGCCGCATCCGATCCGGCACCGGGCTCGGTCAAGCAGTAGCTGGCGATGGTCTCCATCGAGGCCAACCGCGGCACCCAGGTCTTGCGTTGCTCATCGGTGCCGAAGCTGTCGACCATCCACGCGCACATGTTGTGGATCGACAGGAACGCGGCGAAGGTCGGGTCGGCCGCCGCGAGTTGCTCAAAGATGCGCACCGCGTCGATGCGCCGCAGCCCGCTGCCACCGGCGTCCTCCGCGCAGTAGATGGCCGCCATGCCGAGTTCGGCCGCCTCGCGAAGCACGTCGGTCGGGAAATGATGGGTCTCGTCCCACTCCAACGCATATGGCGCGATGCGCTTTTCGGCGAATGCGGCCGCCGTCTCGGCGATCACCCGTTCGTCGTCGTCCAAATCGTGGAAATCCACTGTGGCCCGCTACTTCATGGTCGGGATGGCGAACTCGGCGCCATCCTTGATACCCGACGGCCAGCGCTGGGTCACGGTCTTGGTCTTGGTGTAGAACAGGATCGAGTGCGGTCCGTGCTGGTTGAGATCGCCGAAGCCGGAGCGCTTCCAGCCGCCGAAGGTGTGGTAGGACACCGGCACCGGGATCGGCACGTTGACGCCGACCATGCCGACCTGCACGCGGGCGACGAAGTCGCGGGCCGCGTCACCGTCGCGGGTGAAGATCGCCACGCCGTTGCCGTACTCGTGCTCGGAGGGCAGTGCCAGCGCGTGGTCGTAGTCCTCGGCGCGGACGATGCACAGCACCGGTCCGAAGATCTCATCGGTGTAGATCGACATGTCGGAGGTGACATGGTCGAACAGGGTGGGGCCGATGAAGTAGCCCTTGGACAGGTCGGCATCACCGAACGCCAGGTCGTCGCTGGTGCGCTCACGGCCGTCGACCACCAACTCGGCTCCGGCCGCCACGCCCTGGCCGATGTAGTCCTTGACCCGCTCCAGCGCGGCACCGGTGACCAGTGGGCCGTAGTCGGCCTTCGGGTCGAGGCTGTGGCCGACGCGCAGCTGGTTGATCCGCTCGACGAGGCGGTTGCGGAGGCGGTCGGCGGTTTCTTTGCCGACCGGGACCGCGACGCTGATCGCCATGCAGCGCTCACCTGCGCTGCCGTAGCCCGCGCCGATCAGGGCGTCGACGGCCTGATCGAGGTCGGCGTCCGGCATCACGATCATGTGGTTCTTGGCGCCACCGAAGCACTGCGAGCGCTTCCCGTTGGCCGCGGCGGTGGAGTAGATGTACTGCGCGATGTCGGAGCTGCCGACGAAGCCGACGGCATGGATGTCGGGGTGATGCAGGATGGCGTCGACGGCTTCCTTGTCGCCCTGCACCACCTGGAACACGCCCGGCGGCAGCCCGGCCTCGATGAACAGTTCGGCCAGCCGCAGCGGCACCGAGGGGTCACGCTCGGAAGGCTTGAGAATGAACGCGTTTCCGCATGCCAGGGCCGGGCCGGCCTTCCACAGCGGGATCATGGCCGGGAAGTTGAATGGGGTGATGCCCGCGACGACGCCGAGGGGCTGGCGCAGTGAATACACATCGATACCGGTGCCGGCGCCCTCGGTGTACTCGCCCTTCAGCAGGTGCGGGATGCCGACGGAGAACTCGATGACCTCGAGGCCGCGCTGGATGTCGCCGAGCGAGTCGGGCACCGTCTTGCCGTGCTCCAGGCTGAGCAGTTCGGCCAGTTCGTCGGCGTTGGCGTTGACCAGTTCGATGAACTTCATCAGCACCCGGGCGCGCCGCTGCGGATTGAACGCGGCCCATTCCTTCTGGGCCTCGGCGGCACCCGCGACGGCGGTGTCCACGTCGGCGGCCGAGGCCAGCAGCACCTGCGCCTGAACCGCGCCGGTGCTGGGGTTGAGCACATCGGCGGTCCGGGTCGACGCGGCATTAGTGCGCTGGCCGTTGATGAAGTGGGGGATCTGTGTGGTCATGGCGTCCGTCCAAAGGTGTGCGCGGTGAATAGCTCGGAGGCTACCCGAGATACTTGGATATCCTAGTAATTGTCCGAGGCCTTTGGCAAGGGTTCTTTGGCGGGGGTTCTTTGGCGAGGGTCCGCGCGACAATCCCTCGCGAGCAGGCGCCGCGGTACCCGGAAACGCGCATTCCGGGGTACCGCGGCGTCTACTCGGCGGGGAAACGGAGGCATTTACATTACGGAACCGTACCGTTATTGTAGTCGGCATGACCGAATCCACCGCCGACGTCATCGTGGTCGGCGCAGGCCCGACCGGCTTGACGTTGGCGTGTTCGCTACGACTGCACGGGATTTCCGTCCGGGTCGTCGACAAGGCGCCCGGTCCCGCCACCACGTCGAGGGCGAACTTTCTGCATGCCCGCGGGTCGGAAGTGCTGAACCGGATCGGCGCGCTCGGCGACCTGCCCGACCAGTCGCTGCGGGCCATGCGGATCACCAACTACCTCGGCGACCGGCCGGTCATGACCCTGGAATTCGGTGATCCGGGGATGCGGACCGCGGCGCCGCCGATGGTGGTGTCCCAGGCCAAGGTCGAGGCCGCGCTGCGGGCCCGGCTGGCCGACCTCGGAGTCGAGCCCGAATGGGGCAGGGCGCTGACCGGCCTGCGTCAGACCGGGGACGCCGTCATCGCCGAATTCGGCGACGGCGCGACCATCCGGGCACCATGGGTGGTCGGTTGCGACGGAACCGCAAGCGCTACCAGGAAACTGGTGGACATCGGGTTTCCGGGGGTGAAGCTCAGCGAACGGTTCCTGCTGGCCGACCTGCACCTGGACTGGGACCTCGACCGTGGCGGCACCACGGGCTGGATCCATCCCGACGGTGTGGTGGGCGCGATGCCGATGCCGGACCCGGCCGGTCGCCGAGACCTGTGGCGGCTGTTCATTTACGATCCGGTACCGGGTGAAAAGCCCGGCGACGACGAGATTCTGGAGCGGATCACCCGGATCCTCCCGCAACGCACCGGCCGCGACGTGCGAATCGGTGCAGCCGAATGGCTGTCGGTCTTCACCGTCCACCGTAGGCTGGCCGACACCTATCGGCGGGGCCGGGTGCTGATCGCCGGCGACGCCGCCCATGTGCATTCGCCGTTCGGCGGGCAAGGCATGTTGACGGGTATCGGCGATGCCGAGAACCTGGCCTTCAAACTCGCTCTGGTGGTGCGTGATCGGGCCGCCGACGCCTTCCTCGACGGCTATCAGGCCGAACGCAGGCCGCTGGCCACCGAGGTGCTGCGCGGTACCAGCGCGCTGACCCGCATCAACGTCGCGGGCAGCCGGATCGGCCGGTTCCTGCGTGATCGCGTCGCGCCGCGGATCTTCGGCCTGGCCTTCGTTCAGCGCTGGACCACCTACACCGCATCGCAACTGTGGGTGAGTTATCACAAGGGCCCACTGGGGGGCCGGGCCCGCAAACCGCGGCCCGGGGACCGGATCGCGAACCGGCCGTGCACCCGCCCGGACGGTACGCCGACCGAATTGCACGGTGAACTCGGCGGCCGGTGGGCGCTGCTGCTGCCTCGGCAGGCCGCGTGCGACGGTATCGCCGACGCGGTGCGTGACCGGCTCGGCGAGTTCGTCGTCGTCCTGCGCCACGACGGGGAACAACTCATGCTGGTCCGGCCCGATGCCCACCTGGCCTGGCGCGGCGGGCCAGGACATGGCGACGACCTGAGACGGTGGCTGCGTACCGCTTTGGACACCGGGCACGCTCGATGACCGCACCGGGCACACGCGGACGGCCCCGCGACGCCGCGGCCGATCGGGCGATTCTGCGGGCCGCCCTCGATTTGTTCGTAGAGCACGGCGTCGAGGGCACCAGCATCGAGCAGATCGCCAAGCGGGCGGGCGTGGGCAAGCCGACCATCTACCGGCGATGGTCGGCCAAGGAGGACGTGATCGCCGCGGCGATGGAAACGCTGGTCGTCGACGAGGCCGGCTGGGCCGCGCCGGCGGCGGTCGAGACGGAATCGCCGTATGCGCTGGTTGAAGCGGCGATCGACAGCGCGGCCGAAACGGTCACCCGGCCCGGGTACCGCGCCATGGTGGCGAGGGTTTTCGGTTCGGCCGTCAGCCATCCCACGCTCATGGCGGTCTACTGGGAGCACTACATCCTGCCGCGCCGCAGGCTCGCCCACCGGTTGCTGGAGCGGGCCCGGGAGGAAGGGACCGTGGCAGCCGACGCCGATTTCGATGTGGCCATCGACATGATGGTCGGCGCCATCACCTATCGGGTATTGCAGCCCGATCCGCCCGGCGTCGAGGAGATGCGCCACTACCTGCGAGCCGTGTACCGCCAGATCGGTCTGCTGCGATGACCCTCAACCTGACCTGGCGAGCAGACGTGGGCGTACCCGCGAAAGCGCTTTCCGGGGTACCGGCGCGTCTGCTCGCGAGGGGAAGTGTGAGGGGAAACTGTGAGGGGAAACGAGGTGGCGGCTACGCGTGGTCATGTCGTTGATGCCAGCGGTCCAGCACCGCCGGAATTTCGGCCATCAGGAAGGCGTAGAAATCACGCATCTGGCTGAGCCTGTGGTGGGCCGGGCTGTCCGGCCCGATCGCCGCGGCCCCGGCGTCGGCGGCGGCCTGCATGGCCGAGATCGTCTCATTCTGGTTGGTGAACAGGATGGCCCAGGCGTTGTTGCGGAGCCGAAAGTGCTCACGGCGGCTCGAAGGTGCGGGCACCCGCTCGGCAAGGCCGACCGAGGTGAGCATCTTGAGCGCCCCCGAGATCGCGCCGGCACTGGCGTCGAGGGTCTCGCCCAGGTCGCCCATGGTGAGGCTGGGCCGCTCGGTGAACAGCAGGGTCGCGAGCACCCGCGCGGTCATCCGCTGCATGCCGTGGCTGCTCAGCACCAGCGCGAGTTCCTCGGCGGCAGGCTGGGCGTCTGACGACTTCGGCATCCGAATTCCTCCTCGAGTCAACCGTCTTCACAAATTACTGAAAGTTTAGTACGGTCATCCAAGGTGCTCCGGGAAGTCTGGTCGGAAATTGGTATCGACATGCCTATCGAAGGAGGAACGGATCACCGATGCGAGCCATACCGCCCACAGCGTCCGCCACCACGACCGATGTCATCGACGTCCGGGGACTGACCTTCACCTATCCCGGTGCGGATGAACCTGCCGTGCGCGGAATGGATTTCACGGTGGGCCGCGGAGAGATCTTCGGATTCCTCGGTCCCAGCGGCGCCGGGAAATCCACCACCCAGAAACTACTCATCGGCCTCCTGCGCGGGCACGACGGCCACGCCACGGTATGGGGGAGAACCCCGCCGGCCTGGGGCCCGGACTACTACCAGCGGGTCGGCGTGTCGTTCGAGCTGCCGAACCACTATCACAAACTCACCGGCCTGGAGAACCTCCGATTCTTCGCGGCCCTCTACGACGGCCCGACGGCCGAGCCGATGGACTTGCTCGAGGCCGTCGGCCTGGCCGACGTCGCCGACACCCGGGTCAGCAAGTACTCCAAGGGTATGCAGATGCGTCTGACGTTCGCGCGGTCGCTGATCAACAATCCCGAGCTGCTGTTCCTCGATGAGCCGACCTCGGGTCTCGATCCCGTCAATGCCCGCCGGGTCAAAGACATCGTCCTTGGGCTGAAAGCCCGGGGGTGCACGGTGTTTCTGACCACACACGATATGTCGACCGCCGACGAACTGTGCGATCGGGTGGCATTCGTCGTCGACGGCGGCATCGTGGCACTGGACGCGCCGGCCGAGCTGAAGATCGCCCGCAGCCAACGCCGGATACGGGTGCAGTACCGGGCCGAAGGCAACACCGGGCTGGCCACCGCCGAGTTCGAATTGGACGGACTGGCCGATGATCCCGCGTTCCACGCGGTGCTGCGCGAACACCACATCGAGACGATCCACAGCCGCGAAGCCAGTCTCGACGACGTCTTCGTCGAGGTGACCGGAAGGCGGCTGGCGTGAGCCGGTTGGGGACCGCGATCCGTCTGGAATTCACGCTTGCGCTCCGGCAGAAGTTCCTGCATGCGGGCGTGTTCTCGGGCCTGATCTGGTTGGCCGTGCTGCTGCCCATGCCGCGCGACCTGAGGCCGGCCGTCGAACCGTATGTGCTGGTCGGCGATATCGCCATCATCGGGTTCTTCTTCGTCGGCGGATCGGTCTTCTTCGAGAAGCAGGAGCGGACCCTGGGCGCGATCATCTCGACCCCGTTGCGGTTCTGGGAGTACTTCTCCGCGAAACTCGTCTTGCTGACCGCGGTTTCGCTGTTCGTGGCGCTCGTGGTGTCGACCGTCGCCGACGGATTCGGCTACCACCCGGTGCCGCTGGTGGCCGGGGTGCTGCTCGGCACGCTGCTGATGCTGATCGTCGGATTCATCACCTCGCTGCCGTTCGCATCGGTCACCGACTGGTTCATCGCCGCCACCGTTCCGCTGGCCGTCATGCTGGTACCGCCGATGGTCCACTACGCGGGGCTCTGGCCGAACCCGGTGCTGTACGCGGTTCCGACCCAGGGGCCGCTGCTGCTGTTGGGCGCGGCGTTCGATCAGGTGGACCTGTCCGCCTGGCAGATCGTCTATGCGGTCGGGTATCCGGTGCTATGTCTGGTCGCGCTGTGGCGGGTGGCGCATGTGCTCTTCGACCGCTACGTCGTCGAGAGGCCGGGTGTGCTGTGACCGCGCCGACGAGAACACGGGCGCTCGTGGCGTTCGGCCGCAAGGATATTCGCGGAACCTACCGCGATCCGCTGCTGGTGATGATCGTGCTTGCCCCGGTGATCTGGACCGTCGGCGTCGCGGTGCTCACACCGATGGTCACCGATATGCTGGCGCGGCGCTACGACTTTGACCTGGTGCCCTACTACCCGTTGGTGCTCACCGCGTTCCTGCTGTTGACCAGCATCATCGTCGCGGGTGGACTGGGCGCCTTCCTGGTGCTGGACGAGGTGGACGCGGGCACACTGGCCGCCCTGCGGGTGACGCCGGTCCCGATGTCGACGTTCTTCGGCTATCGCGCGGCGACGGTCATGGTGGTCGCCGCCGGGTACACGGTGGCGACCATGTCGTTCAGCGGCATCCTGGCCCAGGGCCTGGTCCCGGCGCTGATACCGATCGGGCTGCTGGCCGGGCTGTCCGCGGTGGTGACGCTGCTGCTGATCGTCGCGCTGGCCGGCAACAAGATCCAGGGCATCGCGATGATGCGCGCGCTGGGGATGTTGATCGCCGGCCTGCCCTGCCTGCCGTGGTTCATCGACTCGGCCTGGAACCTCGCCTTCGGGGTGCTGCCACCGTACTGGGCGGCCAAGGCGTTCTGGGTGGCCTGCGAGCACGGCACGTGGTGGCCGTATCTGCTCGGCGGCGTGCTCTATAACGTGGCGGTCGCCTGGCCGTTGTTTCGCCGGTTCCTCGCCAGGAACAGCTGACGTCAGCTGCCGGCGGTCATCCAGGCGCTGACGCCGTGCTGGTCGAACCAGGCCTTCTCGGCGGGGCGAATCGTGGTGAGCAGCCGCCCGTGCAGGGCGGCACCGCGCTTGCTGAGATTGACCCGGACCTTGCGGCGGTCCTCGCCGTCGACCTCGCGGAATACCAGGGCGCGGCCCACCAGCCGGTCGACCACCCGGGTCAGCGTCGGCGCCGCCGCCATCGTCTCGGCCCGCAGTTCCGCCATGGTCAGGCCGGGTGAATCGGCCAGCGCTTCCAGGACCAGCCAGTCGTCGAGGGTGAGATCCTCAGCGGTCAGGTGGCGTTCGATGACGGCGCCGAGCATGCGCGCCGCCCGCACGACGTGGCTGCCCGACGGGGAGCCCTGCGGTGGGAGCACGTCCGTCACGGCCGCTCGACCTCCCAACTGACGATTGCCTCGCGCCGCCGGCCCGAGGATACTTTCAATTGGAATGATTCTAGCCGACCGCCTCGCCTGTCCGGTATCGAGGAATGGAATGTGCGGGTGAACGCCCGCGTGCGCACCGTGCGCCGCGACGACGAATGGCGCTTGGCGATGGTGGTGCCGCTGCAGGGCCCGGCCGGGCTGTTCGGGCCGTCCTGCGAAGCGGTCGGCGAACTGGTGGCACACGATCTCAACGCGGCCGGCGGTGTGCTCGGCCGCGAGGTGCGGATCGAGGTGGTCGACGGCGGTGCCCACCCCGAGGTGGTCGCGGCCGAGGTGAGCCGGCTGATCGACGACGGACGCATCGACGCGGTGAGCGGATGGCACATCTCCTCGGTGCGCAACGCGTTGGCGCCCATCGTGGCCGGGCGGGTGCCGTACTCGTATCCCGCCCTCTATGAAGGTGGGGACCGCAGGCGCGGAATCTACTGCTGCGGTGAGACACCCGACCAGCAGATTGCGCCCGCGTTGAGATGGATGCGCGACAACCTCGGGGTACGGAGATGGTTCGTGGTGGGCGACGACTACGTCTGGCCGCGCACATCGCTGGCCGAGGTGCGACGGTACGTCCACGAACTGTCGCTCGATCTGGTCGGTGGATCGTTCGTCGCACTGGGGCACGGGGATATCGACCGCCTGGTCGACAAGGTCGCTCAGTCGCGGTGTGAGGCGGTGCTCATGCTGCTCGTCGGGCAGGATGCCGTCGATTTCAACCGCACCTTCGCGCGCCGGGGCCTGCAGGAGGACAAACTGCGGTTCAGCCCACTCATGGACGAGAACATGCTCATCGCCAGCGGACCGGACGCGACGCAGGGCCTGTTCGTCGCCGCATCGTACTTCCGTTCGATGGTCGGCCGCGGTTCGATGGAGCTGCTCGACCGCTATCTCGAGGTCAACGGCTCAGGCGCGCCCGCCCTGGGTAACGCAGCCGAATCCTGTTATGAAGGAGCGCATTTCCTGGCGGAGATGATCCGGCGGGCCGAGGACCCGCTCGACATCGAGGCCGTCTCGGACGGTGCCGCATACGACAGCCCGCGCGGCACGGTCGAGTTCGCGGCCCATCGCACGCGGCAACCGGTGCATCTCGCGGTGGCCGCCGGTGTCGACTTCGAGATCGTCACGACCCTGCCTGCCGGTCTGGGTGACTGATCCCTGCGGCTGTTGACAGTGTGGCGGCGATCACTTACTTTCATTTGAACCTATTTCATTTGGAAGTAATGGAGGTGTCGCTATGGGCAGCGTGGGTCTCCTTTACGTCGGCGCGGTGCTCTTCGTCAACGGGTTGATGCTGTTGAACGTCGTGCCCGCCCGGTCGGCGGCTGTGCTCAACCTGTTCGTGGGCGCCCTGCAGTGCGTGCTGCCCACGATCATGCTGGTGATGGCCGACGGCGACGCCGCGGCCATCCTGGCGGCGTCTGGCCTGTACCTGTTCGGCTTCACCTATCTCTACGTCGGGATCGGCAACCTTGCCGGCCTGGAACCCCAAGGCGTGGGCTGGTTCTCACTATTCGTCGCGGCCGGCGCCGTGGTCTACGCCATCCTGTCGTTCACCGTGGTGAACGATCCGGTGTTCGGCGTCATCTGGCTGGCCTGGGCCGTGCTGTGGCTGCTGTTCTTCCTGGTCCTCGGTCTGGGCCGGGACCGGCTGACCCGGTTCACCGGGTGGGCCGTGGTGTTGCTGAGCCAGCCGACCTGCACGCTGCCGGCATTCCTCATGCTCAGCGGCAACTACCGGACCACGCCGGGCCTGGCGGTGGTCTGGGCGCTCGGGTTCTGCGTGCTCTTGGTACTGGCCAGGGCGCTCAGTACCCACCGTTCGCACCGGGCGCAGACCCCCGCAACACAACCCGTTTACAGCTGAATCCACCGCAACCAACGATAAGGAGCCAACCATGCGACACGGAGACATCTCGTCGAGCCCGGACACCGTCGGCGTTGCCGTCGTCAACTACAAGATGCCGCGCCTGCACACCCGGGCCGAAGTACTGGACAACGCGCGCAATATCGCCGATATGGTCGTCGGCATGAAGTCCGGCCTGCCCGGCATGGATCTCGTTGTGTTCCCGGAGTATTCGACCCAGGGGATCATGTACGACGAGCAGGAGATGTACGACACCGCCGCGACGATCCCCGGGGACGAGACCGCGATCTTCTCGGCCGCCTGCCGGGAGGCCGGCACCTGGGGTGTCTTCTCGATCACCGGGGAGCGCCACGAGGACCATCCGAACAAGCCGCCCTACAACACCCTGGTGCTGATCGACGACAAGGGCGAGATCGTGCAGAAGTACCGGAAGATACTGCCCTGGTGCCCGATCGAAGGGTGGTACCCCGGCGACACCACCTATGTCACCGACGGTCCGAAGGGGCTGAAGCTCTCCCTCATCATCTGCGATGACGGGAACTATCCGGAGATCTGGCGGGACTGCGCGATGAAGGGCGCCGAACTCATCGTGCGCTGCCAGGGCTACATGTATCCGGCCAAGGACCAGCAGGTGTTGATGGCCAAGGCCATGGCGTGGGCCAACAACTGCTATGTGGCGGTGGCGAATGCGGCCGGCTTTGACGGCGTGTACTCCTACTTCGGCCACTCGTCGATCATCGGATTCGACGGGCGCACGCTCGGTGAGACCGGTGAGGAGGAGTACGGAATCCAGTACGCCCAGCTCTCTTTGGCCGCGATCCGGGATGCGCGGGAGAATGACCAGTCGCAGAACCATCTGTTCAAGCTGCTGCACCGGGGCTACTCGGGTGTGCATGCCGCGGGGGACGGCGACAAAGGGGTGGCGGACTGCCCGTTCGAGTTCTACAAGCTGTGGGTGACCGACGCGCAGAAGGCGCAGGAACGGGTCGAGTCCATCACCCGCAGTACGGTCGGGGTGGCCGACTGCCGGGTGGGGTCGTTGCCGGTCGAACAGACCGCCGACGCCTGAGAGGATCGCGGTGCCCTTCCTCACCGATATGTACCACGATCAGAACCGCAACTCGGCGACGGTCTCGGCCGCGGCCGCCGACTCCACCGGAGGCTTTGAGCCACAGGCGCTTTCGGGACGGCTCAACGCTGCGGTCATCGGACAACCGCACGCCGTCGACGCGGTGGTGCGTGCGGTCTCGATCGCGCACATCGGTGTCGCCGACCCCGGTCGACCGCTGTCCAGCGTGCTGCTGGTCGGCCCGACCGGGGTGGGGAAGACCGAGCTGGTCCGACAGGTCGCCGCGGCGCTGCGGACCGGGCCGGACGACCTGTGCCGCATCGACATGAGCGAGTTGGCCCAGGAGCATTACGCGGCGTCGCTGTCCGGCGCGCCACCCGGCTACGCGGGCAGCAAGGAGTCCTTCACCCTTTTCGACAAGGCGAGGATCGAGGGCGGGCCCTATATGCCGGGAATCGTGCTGTTCGACGAGGTCGAGAAGGCCGACGCCGCCGTGCTCAGGGCCATCCTGCACGTGCTGGACACCGGCGAGCTGCGGTTGGCCAACGGCCAGCAGAAGATCTCGTTCCGCAACAGCTATATCTTCTTGACCTCCAACCTCGGCTCGTCGGAGATCGCGACGATGCAACGATCACGACGCAACCGGTGGTGGCCGGTGCGCAGGCCCGCCGACTCGCACCGGACCACGGTGCGTCGATCGGTCGAGTCGTTCTTCGACCCCGAGTTCTTCAACCGGATCGACGACACCGTGGTGTTCGACGCGTTCGACGACAACACCGCGGAACGCGTGACCCGCAAGGAGATCGGTGAGCTGGTGCGGCGGTT
>NZ_JBSFPX010000161.1:0-4493 GCF_053588415.1 Mycobacterium sp. NPDC003449 | reverse complement strand
CAACCGGATCGACGACACCGTGGTGTTCGACGCGTTCGACGACAACACCGCGGAACGCGTGACCCGCAAGGAGATCGGTGAGCTGGTGCGGCGGTTGCGGCAACGCGGGGTGGAGCTCGACGTCGACGACGGTGTGGTCGATTTCGTGCAGCGCAGGGGATTCGACCCGGTCTATGGCGCCCGGGGCCTGCGTCGGGCCATCCGCAACGAGCTCACCGAGCCGGTCGCGCGGGCGGTTCTGGCGGCGTCGGACCGGCCCGTCACCCTGCGGGCAGGCATCCGGGACGGCGCGTTGACCCTCACCTGATCCGCCGAGCAGACGTGTCGGTACCCGAAAACGCGCGATTCCGGGTACCGACGCGTCTGCTCGCGAGAGAAGGAACGGTCAGCCGAGGGGCTCGGCCCGGCCGGTGTGCGCCGCGCGCACCGCGCCGATGCTGGCCGCGGTCACCAGCGCGACGCCGAGATACCCGAGCATGCCGATCTGCTGGCCGAGCACCACAAGTCCGGCCAGCGCCGCGGTGACCGGTGACAGACAGGTGAGGACGGCGAAGGTGGCCGGGGGCAGCGTGCGCAGCGACACCAACTCCAACGAGTAGGGGATGACCGAGGACAGCAGCCCGACGGCCGCGCCCACCGCGAGCACATGCCAGTGCAATGCGTCGGACAACCCCACCGAGGTGACGGCGAACGGGGCGACCACGACGGCACCCATGGCCGTGGCGATGGCCAGGCCGTCGACGCGGCGGAACTCGACGGCGGTCCGCGACGAGGCCAGGATGTATCCGGCCCAGCTCACACCCGCGACGGCGGCGAAGGCGAAGCCGGCCGGGTCGAAATGTCCGCCGCCGCCGGCGCGCGGCAGACCCAGCAGTGCCACCCCGGCCAGGGCCAGCCCCGCCCACAGCCAGGCGACCCGACTTTTACCCGTCACCACCGAAAGACCCAGTGGACCAAGCGCTTCGATCGTCACGGCGATCCCGAGGGGGATCCTGGCGATGGCGAGATAGAAGCAGAGGTTCATCACGCCAAGGGTGGCGGCCAATGCGGCTGCCGACGCCCAGGCCTGTCGGGTCAGGCCCAGCACGGCCGGGCGGGCCGACACGCACAGGATCACACCGGCCACAGCGAACCTGGCGAACAGCGCGCCAACTGTGCCGACCGCGGCGAACAGGCCGACGGCGACGGCTGCGCCGACCTCCTGGCTGATCGCCGCGACGACGACCAGCGCTGCCGCCCCGGCCGGGGCTCGCCGGGCTGCGGTCACACTGTCACCGGAAGTTGTGCACCGGTGGCGATTTCGGCGTACCCGCGCATGAGCCGCAGCGCGGTATCGCGGTTCAGCTCCGGGTCGCGGGCCACGATGCGGTACCCGAGGTAGTCCTCCATGGCCATCAGGGACATAGCGATGTCACGCGCGGTAGACCGCAGCCGAAAGGTGCCGTCGGCCGCGCCCGCGTCGAGGATCCGGGCGTAGAGATCGACCTGCCGGTGGTAGATGTGCTGGACGTCGCGGCGCTGGTCGAGTTCGAAGCCCGCGGCCAGCACGGCGCGCCAGATCGCCCGCCACTCGGCGTCCTCCGGCCCGGTCGGCAGACCGGCGGCGATGGTCAACGCGAGCTGCTCGCGGGCATCTGGGGTGTTTTCGACGACCGCGAGCCGGTTGTCGTAGAAGCGGGTGTCGGAGCGCTGGGCGAGCTCGGAGAGCAGCTGGTCCATCTCCTTGAAGTAGTAGCGCACCGCGTTGGCGGTCAGGTTCAGCTCGGCGGCGACGTCGGCGATCCGCAGTGTCGCGAGATCGTGGCGCTCGATCAGGGCGATGGCGGCATCGAGGATCTCTTCGCGTCGTTGGGTCTGTCGGTTCGGTCGTCCCACAGTCTCATCCTTACCGATTTCGCCGTTCCCCTTGCGCAGGAGACCACCCGCGTCCATTATTTTCCAAATGTGAAAAGAATATGACGTGACCCTCCGGAGGCCATATTGCGAGCCCGCGACCTCGGCGTCGTCGTCGGTGATCACCCCACCGGTCCGCACAACGCGATCACCGACGTCCCCGGCGTTCGCGTCGGGCACACCACCGTCCAGCAGAACGGGCCGGACGGTGAGGCCTCCGTCAACACCGGGGTCACCCTCGTACTCCCGCACCCCGGCATCTGGACCGAACCGGTGTTCGCCGGCGCCCACCGGCTCAACGGCAGCGGTGAACTGACCGGCCTGGAGTGGGTGCGCGAATCCGGCGAGCTCACCTCGGCCATCGCGCTGACCAACACCCACAGCGTCGGAGTGGTGCGTGATGCGCTGGTAGACGCCCAGGTCCGGGCCAGAGGCGAGGGGCTGTACTGGTCGCTTCCGGTGGTGGGGGAAACCTATGACGGGCTGCTCAACGACATCAACGGCCACCACGTGCGCGCCGAACACGTGCACGCGGCGCTGGCCTCCGCGGCCGACGGTCCGGTGGCCGAGGGCAATGTCGGCGGTGGCACCGGGATGATCTGCCACGGCTTCAAGGGCGGCATCGGCACCGCCTCCCGGGTCACCGACACCGCCGCGGGCCGCTATACCGTCGGGGTTCTGGTGCAGGCCAATCACGGACGCCGGGAACGTCTGCGGGTCAACGGGGTTCCGGTCGGTGAGATGATCGGACCCGACGTGGTGCCGACCCCTGACATGCCGCGGGCGTACCAGCCGGGATCGGGGTCGATCATCGTCGTCGTGGCGACCGACGCACCGTTGCTGCCGCACCAGTGCACCCGGTTGGCGCAGCGGTCGGCGCTGGCGGTCGGCCGCCTGGGCGGTACCGGCGAACAGTACAGCGGGGATCTGATGCTGGCGTTCGCCACCGGCAACCGCGGAATCCCGCCGTACGCCTGGGACGAGGACGCCGGGACCGAGCGCCCCGAGATCGACCTGCGGATGGTGGCGCCGCAGCTGATGACCAGGTTGTTCGACCTGACCATCGACGCCACCGAGGAGGCCATTCTCAACGTCCTCGTCGCCGCCGAAACCCTGACCGGGCGCAACGGACGCACCGCTCACGCGCTGGATCACACGCTGTTTCGCGCTGCACTTCTCCTGGAGCATCAATGAGTACCGGCACCCCCACCGCCGACGGCCGGCGACTGCAGGGAGAGCTCGGACCCGTCGGTGTCGTGTTCATGGTGGTGGCCGCGGCTGCCCCGCTGACCGTGATCGGCGGCAACATGCCCCTGGCGATGGGCCTGGGCAACGGACCCGGCGCTCCGGTCGGATTCCTCATCGCCGCACTGGTTCTGCTGGTGTTCAGTGTCGGATTCGTGGCGATGACGCCGTACGTGCCCGAGGCGGGCGCCTTCTTCTCCTATGTGACGCTCGGCCTCGGCGGGCGGATGGGCAGCGGCGTCGCCGCCGTCGCGCTGATCGCCTACACCGCGATCCAGGTCGGGATCTACGGTTATATCGGCTGGGCCATCGGCGACACCGTCCGATTCTACGGTGGACCCCAGATCCCCTGGGCCGTCTACTCGTTCGCGGTCCTGGTGATCGTCGCGTTGCTCGGCTACCGGCATATCGAGCTCAGCGCCAAGGTGCTCGGGGTGGCGCTGGCGGCCGAGATCGGCATCGTGATCCTGCTCGACCTGGTCATCGTGGCCGATCCGGGTCCGGCCGGGTTGACGCTGACATCATTCGCTCCCGGGGTGTTCACCGACGGCGTCCTCGGCATCGCGGTGCTGTTCGCGCTGACCGGGTTCATCGGGTTCGAGGCGACCGCGGTGTTCCGCGACGAGGCCCGCGATCCCGAACGCACCATTCCCCGCGCGACCTATGCCGCGGTGCTCATTATCGGCGGTTTCTATGCGCTGACCTGCTGGGCATTCGTCGTCGCGATCGGGCCGGACCAGGTCGCCGACGTCGCACAACACACTTTGGACGGCGACGCCAACATGCTGCTCGACACCACCGACGACAACCTGGGCCGGGTCGGCCGCGACGTGGTCAACGTGCTGCTACTGACCAGCCTGTTCGCCTGTGTGCTGTCCTTTCACAACGTGATCGCCCGCTACCAGTTCGCACTGGCCCGAAAAGGGTTGCTGCCCAGGGGATTGTCCGGGGTGCACCCGCGGCACGGATCGCCCGCGCTGTCCTCGGCGGTGCAGACCGGCACCGCCGCGGTGATCGTCGCGATCCTGGCCGGGCTCGGAGTCGACCCGCTGGTGGGGGTGTTCGGCTCGATGGCCGGGGTGGCGACGGTGGGCATGGTGATCCTGATGCTGACCACATCGGCGGCGGTGCTCGTCTACTTCGCCCGCCACGGCGAGCATGCGCGGGGCCGGCCGTGGCAGACCCGCATCGCCCCGGCGCTGGCCTGCCTGGGATTGCTCGCCAGCCTGTGGCTGGTGCTCACCAACTTCACCCTGGTGACCGGCGGCAGCGCCACGCTCAGCACGATCCTGGCGGCCGTGCCGTTCGCCGGGTTCGTGATCGGGGCGGCGGTGCGGCCCCGGCACATTGAATAG
>NZ_JBSFPX010000160.1:0-18193 GCF_053588415.1 Mycobacterium sp. NPDC003449 | reverse complement strand
CCGGCGGCAGCGCCACGCTCAGCACGATCCTGGCGGCCGTGCCGTTCGCCGGGTTCGTGATCGGGGCGGCGGTGCGGCCCCGGCACATTGAATAGCGGGTCAGCTCGATCGGGTTGCGGCGCGCAGTTCCTCGACGAACGCCTGGGTGTCCTCCCACCTCGGGAGCAGACCCGCGGCGCGCACCTCGTCGAGCGTAGGTGCCGCGGCGTCGCGATCGGAGATCACCAGCTCATGTCCGTCGGGCCAGTCGATACCCAGATCGGTGGCCAGGATGGTGTGCTCGCGCTGAGGGGCGTAGGGCGCCGAGCACAGGTACATCACAGTCGAATCATCTTCCAGCGCAAGGAAAGCGTGCCCCAAACCCTCCGAGAGGTAGATCGAGCGCCGGTCGGTGTCGTCGAGCCGCACCGAATCCCACCGTCCGAAGGTCGGCGAGCCGACCCTGATGTCGACGACGACGTCGAGCACCGCGCCGCGCACGCAGGTGACGTATTTGGCCTGGCTCGGCGGAAGCTGGGCGAAATGCACGCCGCGCAGCACACCGGCTGCCGACACCGAGCAGTTGGCCTGCCGGATATCGAATCTGTGCCCGGCGAACGCGGTGAACGCGTCGTCGGTGAACCACTCGAAGAACATGCCCCGGGAATCGCCGTGCAGCTTCGGGGTGATCTCCCAGGCGCCGGGCACCGCGAGTTCGCGCGCGGTCACTGGCCACGCTCCTGGTACTTCGCCTCGACCTTCTCCTTCAAAGGCCGCCACCAGGATTCGTTGTCCCGATACCAGTCAATAGTTGCGCGCAGCCCCTCGTCGAAGTCGGTATGCTTTGGGGCCCAGCCCAATTCGTCCTGCAGCGCCGACGGGTCGATCGCATAGCGCAGATCGTGCCCGGCCCGGTCGGTCACGTGGTCGAAGTCATCGGGGTCACGGTCCATCAGCCGCAGCAGCGTGCGCATCACGGTGAGATTGTCGCGCTCGTTCTCGGCGCCGATCAGGTAGGTGCGCCCGATCGTGCCGTCGGCCAGGATCCGCCACACCGCGCTGTTGTGGTCGTCGACGTGGATCCAGTCCCGCACATTGGCGCCCGCGCCGTACAGCTTGGCCCGCCGACCGGTCAGCAGATTGGTGATCTGGCGCGGGATGAACTTCTCGACATGCTGGTACGGGCCGTAGTTGTTGGAGCAGTTGGAGATCGTCGCACGCACCCCGTAGGACCGCACCCAGGCCCGCACCAGCAGATCGGCCGCGGCCTTGGTCGACGAGTAGGGGCTGGACGGGTTGTAGGGCGTGGTCTCGGTGAACCGCGCGGAGTCGCCGAGTTCCAGATCGCCGTACACCTCGTCGGTTGAGACGTGATGCAGCCGCACCCCGTGCCGGCGCACCGCCTCCAGAATCCTGAACGTGCCGATCACGTTGGTGTGCACGAACGGTTCCGGATCGGCCAGGGCGTTGTCGACGTGCGTCTCGGCGGCGAAGTGCACGACGGCGTCGGTCGCCGGATCCAGCTCGGAGATCAACCGCTCCACCAGATCCGCGTCGCCGATATCGCCCTGGACCAGCCGGATCCGATCGGCCGCCGGGGTCAGCGACTCCCGGCTGCCCGCATAGGTGAGGGCGTCGAGCACCGTTACCGAGGTGGTGAGGGCTTCACGCAGGGCCAGGTGCACGAAATTCGCGCCGATGAACCCCGCCCCGCCGGTGACCACCAACCGCATGGGTCAACCCTAACGGGTGCGGTGCATCAGCACTCCGCGCAGTCTCGTCCCGCGCGAGCGTGCGGATCGTATCGGCCTTGCGCGGCGGGTCTACCAGCAGACCCGCACACTCGGCCTAGTTGTCGGTGAGCCCCAGTGGCCCGGCCAACTCGGTCAGAGTCGGAATCAGCGTGTCGGGCCCGCCGAGCACCTGGATGGTCACATGGTCGGCGCCTGCTGCGATGTGCTGGCGCAGGCGGGCGGCGACGTCCTCGGCCGTTCCGTGTGCGACGACGGCGTCGATCAGTTTGTCGCTGCCCGGCTTGGCGACGTCGTGTTCGGTGAAGCCCAGCCGTCGCCAGCTGTTCAGGTAGTTGCTCAGGTTCAGGTAGAAGTCGACGGTCTGGCGTCCGATCTCGCGCGCCGCCGCGCCGTCGGTGCCCAGCACCACCTTGTGCTCGGGTGCCAGGTACACCGCCTCGCCGAGCACACCGCGGGCGTGCTCGGTGTGCTCGGGTGTGGTCAGGTACGGATGAGCGCCCGCGCTGCGCTGCGCCGACAGCCTGAGCACCTTGTCGCCGAGGGCCGCGATCACCAGGCGACTGGTCGGGACCTTGGCCGCGTCGAGCGCGTCCAGGTAGTCGACGAGCGCGTCGTAGGGCTTGCGGTACTCATCGGTGTGTTCGGGGTGGCCCACGCCGACGCCGAGCAGGAAGCGGCCGGGGTGCGCGGCCTCGATCCGGTGGAAGGATTCGGCGACCTGACCGGCGTCGGCGGTCCAGATGTTGACGATGCCGGTGGCCACCTGCAGCCGCTGGGTGTTCGCCAGGATCGGCTCCACGAACGACAGGTCAGCGGCCGGGGATCCCCCCGCCCAGACGGCGCCGTAGCCCAGCCCCTCGATCTCGGCGGCCTGCTCGGGCGTCACGGCCCCGAACGTCCACACCCCGTAGCGGCCGAGATCGGGCTTGAGTGAAAGCGCGTCCGTCATTTGGTGCTCCTCGCGTCCGCAGAAGTCATCTGGCAGTCCCCATCTTTCTCAGGCTTTCTCAGGCCAAGCCGAGCGGCCCGGCGAGTTCGGCAAGCGCAGGCACCAGTTTGTCCGGTGAGGTCAATACTTGCACGGGTACATGGTCGGCGCCGGCGGCCAGATGCTGCTTGAGTCGCGCGGCGACCGCATCAACCGTGCCATACGCGACGACGGCGTCGATGAACCGGTCACTGCCGGGCTTGGCCAGGTCCTCGTCGGTGAAGCCGAGCCGTTTGAAGTTGTTGCGGTAATTGGTCAGTCCGAGGTAGATGTCGAGCGCTTTGCGGCCGACCGCACGGGCCTGGTCCGCGTCGGTGGTGAGCACAGCCTTGTGCTCGGGTGCGATGAACGCGTCCGACCCGAGCAATTCGCGGGCCTGCCGGGTGTGCTCGGGCGTGGTCAGGTAGGGATGTGCCCCCGCGGAGCGGTCGGCAGACAGCTGCAGCACCTTCGGGCCCAGCGCGGCGACCACCCGGCGGTGCCTGGGCACCCCGTACTCGTCGAGTTTGTCGAGGTAGTCGGTGAGTGCGTCGAGCGGTTTGCGGTATTCGCCGATCGCCTCACGGTGGCCGACGCCGACCCCGAGCAGGAATCGGCCGGGATAGGCTGCGTCGATCCGGTGGAACGATTCCGAGACCGGGCCGGGTGCCGCGGTCCAGATGTTCACGATGCCGGTCGCCACCTGCAGGCTCGTGGTGGCCGCCAGGAGCGGTTCGACCCATTCCAATTCGGCGGGCGGGGATCCGCCCACCCACACCGCGCCGTATCCGAGCGCTTCGATTTCCTTGGCTTGCTGCGGGGTCACACCGCGGCCGAACGAGCCGAACTTGCCGAGATCCGGCTTGGTGGCGGCGGTGGATGTGGTCTGCGTCATGGTTCGGTCAACCCTGCGGCGGGTTGCCGCTATTCCGGACCGATCACGACGATTCTGACTCGGGACGCCGGTGCGCGATAATTCTTTGCGAGTGCAGACAACCGATACCCGAGGAGACGACCCCATCAGACAGAAGGGCCGGTAGGTGCTGGCTGTATTGCAGGCCTTCTCGGTCATCGCGATCGTCATTGTGGTCGGTGTTGTCGTCGGCCGCCTCGGCGTGTTGGGTGACAACGCCAGGATGGTGCTCAACCGCGCCGCGTTCCATATCGGTGTTCCCGCACTGATGCTGCTCGGTCTCGCCGATGCCGAACTCTCCCAGGTGTTTTCGCGTCCGCTTCTGGTTTCGGCGATCGCCGCGCTGGTGGCGTACGCGCTCTACTTCGTGGTCGCGCGGCTGATGCGCCGCCCGCGCGGTGAAACCGTCGTCGGGTCGATGCTGGCCTCCTACGTCAACGCGGGCAACCTGGGCATCCCGGTCAGCGCCTATGTGCTGGGCAGCAGCACCGAGATCTCGGCGATCATCCTGTTCCAGATCCTGGTGCTGGCACCGATCAGCCTCGGCCTGCTCGACGCGGAGAACTCCCGGCACAGGTCGGTCGGCCGGCGTCTGCTCAGCCTGTTCACCAACCCGATCATCGCGGCCAGCGCGGTCGGGCTGATCCTGGCCGAGACTCATGTCGAGCTACCGCAGGTGCTGCGCGATCCGCTCGAACTGCTGGCCGCGCTGGCGGTGCCCACCGTGCTGCTCGCCTTCGGCATATCCCTGAGCGCCCGCACCCGTGGCGACGGCCATCCCCATCGCGGCGAACTCGCGCTGGCGGTGGCGTTCAAGATCCTGCTGATGCCGGCCATCGCCTATGCGGTGGCGTGGGCGCTGGGCGCCGACCATCATCAGCTGGAGATCGTCACCGTGCTGGCCGCGCTGCCCTCGGCGCAGAACATCAACACCTACGCGGCGTTGTACCGTCGCGGCGAAACCCTGGCCAGGGACGCGACCCTGATCAGCACGATCCTGTCGGTACCGGTCATCGTGGGCGTGGTGGCACTGACCGGGTGAGCCGGCCCGGCCGCGTCAGCCGTCGGATTCGAGGCTGGCGCCCGCCTCCGGTGCCGGGGCCTGGATCGGAAGCACCACGGTGAATTGGGTGTTGCCCGGTTCGGAGTGCACCCGCAGATCACCGCCGTGCTTCTCCACCACGATGCGCCAGGCCAGATCGAGTCCGAGCCCGGTGCCCTCGCCGAAGGGCTTCGTGGTGAAGAACGGGGTGAAGATGCGTCCGACGATGTCCTCGGGGATGCCGGGCCCGTCATCGCAGATCTCGACCCGGATCATCTCGTCGTTCTCCCGCGCGGTGCGGATGGTCAGCGTGCCCCGCCCGCCCATGGCCTGGATCGCATTGTCGATGAGGTTCGTCCATACCTGGTTGAGATCGCCTGGGTAGCACTGCAATTCGGGCAGAGACTTGTCCATTTCCTTGGCCAGAGTGATCGGCCCGTCCTTACCGATCTTGCCGCCGAACATCATGATGGTGCTGCGCAACAGTTCGTGGACATCGGCGCTCGAGTACGCGCCGCGGTCCATCTGCGAGTACTGTTTGGCGCCGGCCAGCAGGGCTGAGATCCGCTTGCTGGCCTCGGCGATCTCGTTCATCCGGAGTTCGTTGTCGATGGTGTACTTCAGCCAGCCGATCGCGCTCTGCAGCGACGCGCTGGCGTCGACGTCGTCAACGGACGCCGAGATGCGCTCGAGCCAGTCGATGTCGAGACCCGCCTCCACGAACGTCGGAGCATAGTCCCAGGCGCCCACGATGCCGTGGTCCTCGAGCCAGTCGCCGATCTGGTCTTCCCGGTCTGACGTCTCCAGGGCCGTGAGCTCCAGCCCTTTGCTCTTCGCGACCTGCTCGGCCACCTCGTCCTGGATGGTCACCAGTACGCGCAGCGCCTCCGGGCTGAACTTGCCGTCGGCCAGCATCGCCAGCTTGTGTCGCATCTTGCCGACGCACTCGCGCAAGTCGGCCACCGCCCGCGCGGTGGCCGCCGCCGGATTGTTGAGCTGATGGGTCAGCCCGGCGGTGATGGTGCCCAGCGCCAGCAGCTTCTCGCGCTGCCCGATGATCTGGCTCTGTCGCCGTCCGCCGACCTTGTGTCCCTCCAGCAGATGCACCGCCATCGGGAACTCGGCCTGCATGAACGCGGCGAACGCGTTGGAGTCCAGCACGAACACCCGCGACGGCAGGGTCAGCCGCACCGACGCCTCGTAGATGTGCTCCTCACCGGGGATGTAGGCCGACCAGGCGCCGAAGTACACGCCGCGCTGCGAGGTGCGGTTGGTCTGGATGTCGACGCCACCCGAGCGCTTCGACATCACCAACTCGCCGTCGATCAGCACGTAGAAGCAGGTCGCGGGGTCCCCTTCGGTGCAGATCGGGCCGACCGGGAACGTCTCGATGCTGCCTGCCGCGCACAGCGTGTCGAGCTGATCGTCGGAGAGATCCTCGAACAGGAACAGGGTCCGCAGTTCGTCGCGAACACACACTTCGCTCATATCCGTCGTCAGCTCCTCATGCTCGGCTGTCATGCTTCTGCCAGGTAGCGGTGCACCAGCATCACCGCCATCGACCCTTCGCCGACGGCAGCCGCCACCCGCTTGGCGGAGTCGGCGCGCACATCCCCTGCAACAAACACACCGGGCAAACTTGTTTCCAGGTGGTGCGGCGGGCGTTCCAGCGTCCAGCCGCACACGTCGCGCAGGTCCGGCCCGGCCAGGATGAATCCGTGGTCGTCGCGGGCCACCACACCGTCCAGCCAGTCGGTGCGCGGTGTCGCCCCGATGAAGCAGCACATCCGGCTCGAGCGCACCTCCTCACGTTCCCCGGTGCGCTTGTTCTCCAGCACCAGACCGACCAGGTGGTCGTCCTCGCCGATCGCCGACACCACCTCGGTGCAGGTCCGGACGTGGATGTTGGGGGTCGCCTCGATCTGCTGGATCAGGTAGTAGGACATCGATGCCTCCAGCGACGGCCCGCGCACCAGCAACGTCACCGAGTTGGCGGTCCGCGCCATGAACATCGCCGCCTGCCCGGCCGAATTGGCCCCACCCACGATGTAGACGTCCTCATCGCGGCATTCGGCGGCGTCGGAGACCGAGGCGCCGTAGTAGACGCCGCGGCCCACATAGTTGATCGGGTTGTCGGGATCGTCCCAGCATCCCGGCACCGTGAGCTGGCGGTACTCCACCCCGGTGGCCAGGATCACCGAGCGCGCCCCGATGGTGCCGCCGTTGGCGAAGGTGATGGTGCGCGCCGTGCCCGCGACCTCCAGCTGAGTGGCCTCACGGGTGGTGATGACCTCGGCGCCGAAGCGCTCGGCCTGCCTGCGCGCCGACGTGGCCAGCTCCGCGCCGGAAACCCCGGTGGGGAAGCCGAGATAGTTCTCGATCCGGGAGCTGCGGCCGGCCTGCCCGCCCGTGGTCGCGCCCTCGATCAGGACGGTCTTGAGTCCCTCGGACGCGCCGTAGACCGCGGCCGCCAGCCCCGCTGGGCCGCCGCCGATCACCGCGAGGTCATACATCTCCAGGGACGGGCTGGTCGACAGCCCCAGCATGTCGGCGAGCTCGCCGTCGGTCGGTTCGACCAGCGTCGCGCCGCCCTCGGTGATCACCACCGGAAGCTGCAGCCCATCCAGGCCCGCGGCCTCCAGCAGCTGCTTGCCCTTGGGCTCGTCGGAGGTGAACGCGCGGTAGGTGTGCTGGTTGCGGGCCAGGAACTGGCGCACCTCCCAGGACCGCGGGCTCCATGGGTGCCCGATCACCTTGGTGTGCGGGATGGCCCGGTCGCCGACGGCGTGCCACGCCTCCAGCAGTCCGTCGATCACCGGATAGAGCTTCTCCTCCGGCGGATCCCACGGCTTGAGCAGGTAGTGGTCGAGGTCGACGACGTTGATCGCCGCGATCGCGGCGGTGGTGTCGGCGTAGGCGGTCAGCAGGACTCGCCGGGCCATCGGGTAGAGGTCCATCGCGGCTTCGAGGAACTCGATGCCGCTCATCTGCGGCATCCGGTAGTCGGCGACGAACACCGCAACGGTGTCGCCGCGCAGCTTCAGCTCATTGAGCGTTTCCAGGGCGTCCGGGCCCGATTCCGCACGTACGATGCGGTACCGCTCGCCGTAGTGCCGGCGCAGGTCGCGCGCCACGGCGCGGGACACCGCGGGGTCGTCGTCGACGGTGAGGATTACGGGTTTGCGGGGCTGGGGAGAGGGTCCAGTCATATCGCTATTGATTATGCGCTGTCCATCCAGTGATTTTCTCGCTCCCGGAAATACGCCACGTGCGAAAGCGACCCGTTGCCGTCAGTGGCCAACGGTGTCGCCGCCGCTTCGGAGCCATGCTGGTTGCCACGGGCTGAGGGACCACGAGCAGGTAGCGATGTCGATGGTATGGGTGGCGCCCAGCTATGACGGTCGCGAAGACGATGCGGGCACGTGAGACAAGGCACGAACGGTGGTCACCGCCCGAGCCACCCGCCGTCGACAGGCAGGGTCACTCCGGAAACGTAATCAGCCGCATGCGATGCGAGGAACACCGTTGCGCCGCCAAGGTCGCTTGCCGTGCCCCAGCGACCTGCCGGGATGCGCTCCAGGATGCTCTTCGAGCGATTGCTGTCGGCGCGCAGTGCTTCGGTGTTGTCCGTGGCGATATAGCCCGGTGCTATGGCGTTGACCGTCACTCCGCCAGCCGTCCACTCGTTGGCGAGGGCTTTCGTCAGACCTGCAATGGCAGATTTTGCAGCAGTGTAAGCGGGAACATTGATGCCGCCTTGGAAGCTCAGAAGGGATGCGGTGAAGATGATCTTTCCGCGGCCCCGTTTGAGCATCGATGCGCCGACGGCCTGGGTGAGCGCAAACTGGCTGGAAAGGTTCACCTCGAGTAGTCGGTCCCAGGATTCCAGCGTGTGTTCCGCCGCCGGTGCTCGTTCTATGGTGCCGGCGTTGTTCACGAGGATGTCGACGTCGAGACCTGCTAGACGTTCAGCAAGTTGCTTCACGGCTCCGCGGTCGCCGAAGTCACATCGAATCGAGGTGAAGCGGCGTCCGTGTGACTCGACTGCGGCGCTGATGTCACTGCCGGTTTGTTCGAGTTGGGCGCTCACGCCGACGATGTCGGCACCCGCCGCGGCCAGGGCGTCAGCCATCGCGAAACCGATGCCCCGCCTGGCTCCAGTTACCACCGCTGTTTGTCCGGACAGGTCGAAGAGGGAGGTCATTTCGCGTCTTGCACATCCACGAGGACCTTCATCGCGGCCCCCGATTCCAGTGTGGAAAGCGCTTCGGCGGTCTCAGAGAGCCCGACGACCCGGCTGATGAGCAGGTCGGCGGGGATCAGGTCGGCATCGAGAAGCTCGATGGCCCTTTCGAAGTCGGTTCGTTCATAGACCCGTGCCCCGAGTATGCGGAGTTCGCGCCAAAAGACGCGATGCAGATCGACTTCTCGGGGCGTGGGGTGTATCGCCACGACGACGATCGTGCCGCGGACCTTGGCCAGATCCGTGGCCCCGCGGACGGCGGCTGCTGCGCCGGAGACTTCGAAGACGACATCCGCACCTGCGCCGGTGGTCCAGTCGGTCACCCACTCGACCTGGTCCACCTCGCGGGGATCGATGGTGGTGAACCCCAGCGCATCGACCTGGGCGCGCCGCTTCGGATCAAGCTCGATTACGGCGACCTCCGCTCCGTGAATCCGCGCGACCGAGGCGATGAGCACACCAATGGGCCCGCCTCCGATCACGACGGCCCTGTCGCCGGCTTCAAGGCCAGATCTGCGCACGTCGTGGACGGCAACCGCGGTTGGCTCAACCAATGCCGCGGAGTCCAGACGTAATGTCTCGGGCAGAGCGAGGACCACGCTCGCGGGCACGTTCCAGAGTCGCTGCAGGGATCCGGGCGAATCGATGCCGATGAAGTTGAGATTCTGACAAATGTGCTGGTTTCCCGCGCGACATGCAGGGCAGGTGTCGTCCCAGTCGAGTGGCATCACGGTTACGTGGTCGCCGGTGGACCAGCCGTCGACGTCGGCTCCGACGGCCGATATCGTCCCGCTCATCTCGTGGCCGAAAACCAGTGGTGTAGAGACGCGGGCGTCCATGTGGCCGTGGAAAATGTGGAGATCGGTGCCACACAGACCGGTGTAGGCGACGGCGATCTGTACTTCACCTGGCGCAGGAGGGGCTGCCGTGGACACCTTGATCTCGATCGAGCGATTCTTGACGTAGTTCGCTGACAGCATTGGCTCCTCCTGAGTCGTGGTTACTTGACGGCTCCACCGGTTGCGCCGGCAGCGACGAACCGTTGAGCGGCGATGAGCAAGACGATGGCGGGCATCGAGGCGAGAACGGATGTCGCCATGACTGCGCTCCAGTCCGTCTGATCGGCGCCGAGGTAGTTGTAGATACCGAGGGTGATCGGCCGCACGGCCTCAGTTGTGGTGAGAGTCAGCGCGAAGACGAAGTCACTCCACGAAAACAGGAACGTGAACAGGGCCGCCGTGACGATGCCGTTCCTGGCGAGGGGAATGGCCATCGCGATGAAGGTTCGGAACATGTTGGCGCCATCGATTCGAGCGGCTTCGAGCACTGATGGAGGAATTCCCTGCATGCTCGTTCGAATGAGCAGGATCGCGAACGCGAGCCCGTGCGACGCGTCGGCAAGGATCAGACCACCGATCGAATTCAGCAGACCGAGATTGTTGAAGGCACTATAGAGCGAGTTGGCGACCACGATTCCGGGGATCATCTGCGTGATGGCGAGGACGAGCAGGATCAGGTTGAGGCCGGGCAACTCGAACTGCGCCAACGCGTACGAGGCAGGCATCGCAATGATCAAGACGAGAACCACGCTGCCGAGTGCGACGACGAGGCTGGTGGCGAGGTTTGCCCCTTGTTCGCTGAGTGCCGTCTGGTACCCGTCCACATGGAAGTGGGTGGGGAAGAAGGAGTCAGCGAGATTGCTTCCCGATTCCTGGAACGAGAGATTGATCATCCAGTAGACCGGAAACAGCATGACGACCAACAGCGTGATCCCAATTACGGTGTTGGATCGTCGGTTGAGGCGCGTTGTGCGAATGATGGCAGCCTCCTAATCGGTGGCGGAGCGTCGTGTTGACCGCAGGTAGACAATGGCGAAAGCCAACGCAATCAGGATCAAGATGTTGCTCAGTGCTGCGCCTTGGCCGAAGTTGAATTTCTGGAACGATTGGAAGTACGACTGCGTGGCCAGCGTTTGGGTCGAGTCTGCTGGGCCGCCGCGGGTGAGACCGAGAATGATGTCGAGGGATCGAAGCGTGTAAATCACGCCCAACAGCACGACCACTGTCACGGTCGGTCGCAATAGCGGCCAGGTGACAAAGCGGAATCTACGTAGACCGGTGGCACCGTCCATGGCGGCGGCTTCGTAAATGTCGTCAGGGATTTCCTGCAACCCGCCGTAGATGATCGTGACGTTGAAGGGGATCCCGACCCAGATGTTGACGATGATCACCGAGATGAGGGCGATGGTCGGACTTGACAACCAGGGTATGCCGGTGTCGATCACACCGAGCGCCTTGAGAACCGCGTTGACGGCCCCGGAGTCCTGATCCATCAGTGAACGCCAGAGAGCAGTCGAGACGATCACCGGCAGCAACCAGGGGAGCAGTAGAAGGGAGCGCAGCGTCGTGCTCAGCGGGAACTTCTTTTTGAAAAAGTTGGCTATCAGCATTGCAAGGATGAACTGAGCGGCGACGGAGCCGATTACGAAGACAAATGTGTTCCGGACGGTCGGCCAGAACGTGGGGTCACCAATGACCACTCGGTAGTTGTCGAGTCCGACGAATGGAGCCTGTCCCGTGTAAAACGTAGCGGTCGTGTAGTTCTGAAATCCCATCAAGCCGTTGTGCACGACCGGGTAGAAGAAGAACAGCGCTATGTAGATCAATGACGGCGCAATGAAGAGCCACTGGTAGATCTTGGCTCGCGTCATTCCTGGGTTCACTTTCGGTCGGCCGGACAGTCGGGCGGGAGTCAGCGCGGCCTGCTTCGGATGACGCTGAAGACCCGGCCGTTCGGGGGCGCCTTCGTCGATTACCTGTTGGCGTCTTTCAGTGCTGCGCTCACACTCGATTGGCCTGTGATGGCCGCCTGTACGGCGGTGTAGATCCGGGTGGACGCATCGGCCCACTTGGCGCCGAGTAGCGCAGTCCTGCCGCGGCCGTTCCGAACCTGGTCGACGACGACGGCCTGGGCAGGGAGCTGCGCGAGGTACTTGGAGTCGAGTGCGGGGTTGGCGGGGACGGCGCCGCGCTGGACTGCCAAAGACATTTGCGTTTCGTCCGACATCAGGCACTCGAGCACTTCAGCGGCCTTGGCCTGGCGCGCGGCGTCGCCGGTGAGCGGGAGTGTCCACACCTCGCCACCGAGTGGAGCCACGGACGTGTCTCCGGTCGAGGGAACAGGGATGGTCGCCGTCTTGTAATTCAGCTCGCTGGTCTTGTCGAACTTTGCCATCTGGCTGGATGAGGTGAGGACGATCGCGCTCTTGCCGGTTGCGAACTGGTCCCCGACATCCGAATTGCCCCACTGTACGACGGACTGCGAAGCAGCTCCGCTCTTCACGAGGTCGACTTCGAATTGGAGCGCGTTCCGTGCTGCCGCGCTGTCGAGATCGTCTTCCTTGCCCCCGTCGGACCAGAAGAGCGGGAGGAAGACGTATGTCCCCTCGGTGTTGTTCTTGGCGCTGAAGGCCACACCATAGGTATCGCCGCGCTTCAATTTCGCGGCGTCCGCCTTCAGCTGCTCCCACGTGGAAGGAAAAGTGGTGATACCGGCCGCGTTGAGGAGATCGACGTTGTAGAACATGACAAGGGTGCCGAGGGTCGGAGCTCCTCCGTATACCTTGCCGTCGAATGTTCCCAATTGAACTGCGCCGGGCCCGACGTTGTCGGTGGTGATGCCGGCGTCCGACAGAGCTTGCAGTGCCCCCGTGGACGCGAGGGCCGGCAGGTCGGTGTTGTCGATCATCTGGATGTCTGGGGGCGTTCGCGCACTGACTTTCTGGAGGGTCTTCGCAACGAGATCAGCCGATGGGATCGACTCACGCTCGATGGCGACGCCGGCGGTCGTCCCGCACGCTGAGAGGGCTTCTCCGATAATCGATTTCGCAGGCTCGTCGGTGTAATAGTCCGCCACGCTGATACTGGTGACGGCCTCGGAGGATGACGAGGGACCGCCGGGCGAGCATGCGGTCATCGTGATGCCGAGAATCACCATCGAGCCGACCGCGAAGGCTCGGCGGGCTGACTGGCGGTGCTGTTTGGACACGGGCACACCTCTCCGTGATCTGGTTTTGGGGCTTCTTCCCGAGAAACCGCGACTCACCGTGACTGATGGCACTTTCGGTACGAGCTGTGATGGCCAACTCATGGCACATCATACATATGATGTGTGTAAAAAAAGCAATACCGCACAGCCGCCGGCGGGACGCGTCTTGGGTTCGACGTTGTGTCGTGCGCTCAGTCGCCGTCCGTTGACAGCCGGCGCCTCTCCCAGGATCCCTGAATGTGGTTGTACATCGCCCGTTCTGCGGCAACGGTGTCGCGCTTACGAATTGCGCGGCAGATGTCCTCGTGGGCCGCAAGTGTGGTTGCCGCGGCGTTGTCTGGCTCAACGCCGTGATACCGGCTGCTTTCCAGTGCCCGACTGAACAATGTGCGCGCGATGCTGGGCGCCAGGCGGTTGCCCGAAATCTTCATGACCAGCGAGTGGAACCGGCGGTCGGCGACGGTGAACCGAGGCGGGTCATCAATCGAGGTCCGCATCTCATCTATCGCTTGCTCGAGTTCGCTGATTTGCTCGGGATTCGCCTTGACCGCCGCCTCGGCGGCCATCGCCGCCTCAAGCCCTGCCCGCACCTTGCTCAACTCGTCCAGGATCCCGAGGGCGTCATCGTGGTCGATCATCGCGCTCAAAACCACTGGGTCGAGTAGGTTCCAGTTGCTGGGATCGGAAACCATCGTGCCCAAGCCTTGCGCAACAGTGACCAGCCCTTTCTCCTCCAGGCGCTTCACCGATTCGCGCACGACCGTGCGGCTGACGCCGAACTGCGCCGCCAGTTGCGCTTCCGGCGGGAGAAGATCCCCCGGCTTGAGGGCGCCGGTGATTACCACGTCCGTCAGTTGCTGAACGACCGCGACACCCAGCCGGGCAGCAGGGCGCCGGACTCCAATGCTGGGGATTCCGGGAGTGGTGGCGTCCTGATGGTGAGCCTGCTCTGCCTTCATGGAGAGGAGTTTATGGCGGCCGGGCGTTCGCTGGGGTTCGTGCTAATACGTATGATGTATTATGTTATGAACGACGCCGGGCTCGATGAGTGGGGATGGAATGAAGATCACGGGGTACTCCAGCCTCACCACGGTGCACGATTGGGGTCGGCCGGTCGGCGACATCAATGGCTTCGTCGACCCTGGTATCAGCGAGGTTCCAGTACTCATGCTGCATACCGACGGGGGGCTCGTCGGTGTGGGCCTCGGTCACCATCCCGACATCGAACGGGTGTTTCCGGCGGTCGAAGATGAGGATCCGCGAGCGGTGACCGCCATCTACGACCGCATGTTGGCGCAAGTGTTCAAAACTGGTCACGGCGGCGCCACGTTCGGCACCATCGGCGCCATCGACATGGCGATCTGGGACCTCAAGGCAAAGATGGCCGATCAGCCGCTCTGGCGGATGCTCGGCGCCCGGGACCGTTTCGTACCTGGTTACGCATCGGGCCTGGACATCGCCCTGACCGACGAAGAACTCGTTGCCCTCCACGGTCGATACGCTGATCACGGCTTCTCCAGCGCGAAGATCAAAGGCGGTCTCGACGCGGCGACCGACATCAAGCGGCTCACAGAAGTTCGAGACGTGCTCAGAAGAAACTCCCGACGACCCGCCCTGATGCTCGATGTGAACGAAGCGTGGAATCGAAAGCAAGCCGTCGGGCACGTCGCGGAAATCGAAAGCCGCATCCCGTTGACGTGGGTCGAAGAACCCGTTCGGCGCTGGGATGCCCAAGGGCACCGTGCCGTCGGCCGGGCAGTCAAAGCGTCGATCGCAACCGGAGAAAATCTCGTAGGACTGGAGCAGTACCGCCCCTTGTTGGACGCTGAGGCAGTCGACATCGTCCAGGCTGGAATGGTCTGGGGGGTTACGCATTTCCTGCGTGTGTCGACGATTGCCTTCGCGCGCGACTTGCCGGTCAGCCCGGTGGGCTACAACTGCAATCCAGTAGCGCACGCTGCCGCCGCGGTGCCCAACCATCTCACCACCGAGGTGCAAGACTTCGGGTTTCCCCGCGGTCTCAGCGTCGACCAGACGATCGCTGACGGCGGCATCATCCTTGGTGACCAGCCAGGGCTCGGAATCACAGTCGACGAAGAAGTAATCGCTTCCGGAAGCGCAACCGGCGGATGGGGTGTGCGCACTGGGCCTCACATCCGACCGGAACGAGCCGGCCTACGGATGAGCGGGGAGGGATAGCGCGCTCGGGGGATCCGAGACGGACGCCAGTACACGACGTCGGGCTCAGCCTCAGTTGATTCGAATACTTTGGGTGTCACCGGCACCCAGAAGGGACGACGATCCAGCATGGCCAAAGTCATCTTCGATCACGCGACCAGGCATCACCCGGGAAACACCGTGCCGAGCGTCGACCACCTCAACCTCGAAATCGACGATGGGGAGTTTCTGGTCATGGTCGGCCCCTCCGGTTGCGGCAAGTCGACATCGCTACGCATGCTCGCGGGCCTGGAAAACGTCAGCGACGGGCACATCTTCATCGGCGAAAAAGACGTTACCGACGTCCAGCCCAAAGACCGTGACATCGCAATGGTGTTCCAAAACTATGCGCTCTATCCGCACATGACGGTCGCGCAGAACATGGGCTTTGCCCTGAAAATGGCGAAGGTGAGTAAAGCCGAGATCGATACACGTGTCCGGGAGGCCGCCTCTCTGCTCGACCTCGACAAGCACCTCGACCGGAAACCAAAAGCCCTGTCGGGCGGCCAGCGTCAACGCGTAGCAATGGGCCGAGCGATAGTGCGCAAACCCCAGGTCTTCCTGCTCGATGAGCCACTGTCGAACCTCGACGCAAAACTGCGGGTACAGACTCGAACCCAGATTGCCCAGCTGCAACGTCGGCTCAACACCACCACTTTGTATGTCACCCACGATCAGGTCGAGGCCATGACGATGGGTGACCGGGTAGCGGTACTGAAAGACGGTGTGTTGCAACAATGTGCAGCGCCGCGAGACCTCTACCGCGACCCCGCCAACCTCTTCGTCGCCGGCTTTATGGGATCACCAGCGATGAACCTGTTCACCTTGCCCGTGCAAAGCGGCGGCGTGGTCGTCGGCGCTCACCGAGTACCGATGCCACGTTCTGTCGCACAAAACCTCAAGGATTCCGTCGTGGTGGGCATCCGACCCGAACACCTCGAGATCACACACGGAAGCGGAATCAACATGGAAGTGGCCGTAGTCGAAGAGCTCGGCTCGGACGCCTACGTCTACGGCCGTACCAAAGACACCGAAAATGGTTCCGCAGCAGGTGAACCAATCGCCGCGCGCGTCGACTGGCGCAACCCGCCGGCCAAGGGCGAGCGCATTACCCTCTCTGTCGGCGAAGCGCACATCTACTTCTTTGCGCCGGCTGACGGACGCCGACTGCGCTGATGACTGTTCGGTGACACCGTTTCGTCGTATGGCGGCCGAATCGCCACTTCCGCGGGCCGGGCTCAGGCTGAGTGGTCGGTCTTGCCGTTGAGCAGCGCAGCCACGTCGATTCCCGAGGACTTGAGGGATTCGACGATCTTGGCGACCGCGAGCGGGCTGATCCCGAGCAGACCGCCCACCGCATCCTGGGTGTCGCCCGAGCCGCCGATGATCGACAGCCGCTCGATCTCGGCCAGCGGCGTCGCAGCCGCCTCGGTCGCCTTGACCACCGAGGCCAGCACATCGGGCAGCATCAGCAGCCTCGCTGCGTCGGCGCTGTAGCTGTTCAGCGCGGCCGCGATCTCCTTCTTGCCGTTCGCCTCCGCGAGCAGTTTGGCCTCGATACCGGCCGCCTCGGCCTGCTGCTCGACGCGCAGCGCATCGGCCAGCTCTTTCTTACCGGCGGCCTCCGCGACCAACTTGGCCTGCAGGCTGTCCGCCTCGGCCTGCTTCTCGACCCGCAGCGCATCGGCGGCCGCCTTGCGGGCGTCGGCCTGGGCCTGACCCTTGCGCCGCTCGGTCTCGGCCGCGGCCTCGGCGGCCAGGATCGTGGACTGCCGCTGACCCTCGGCGATCGCGATATCGGCCTGCCTTTTGGCCTCGGCGGGCGCGATGACATCGGCCTGCAGGGCGGCCTGGGCCTGCTCGCTGCGGCGCTGCTCGACCTCGATGCGGGCCTGCACCCGGGCGGCCTCGGCCTGTTCGGTGGCGATGCCGACGTCCTTCTGGGCGCGGGCATTGGCCAATGGGCCGGCCTGGTCGGCCTGCGCGTTCTCGGCCTCGGTCTGGGCCCGCAGCCGGGCGAGTTCGACATCGCGCTTCTGATTGGCGGTGGC
Organism: Mycobacterium sp. NPDC003449; assembly: GCF_053588415.1. NCBI lineage: Bacteria > Bacillati > Actinomycetota > Actinomycetes > Mycobacteriales > Mycobacteriaceae > Mycobacterium > Mycobacterium sp. NPDC003449. Next base: position 980 of record NZ_JBSFPX010000160.1, on the reverse strand, counting down.
GATCGCGGTATCGGCCTCGGCCTGGGCGATCGAACCCTCCTGACGGGCCTTGGCGGATTGGATCTGGGCGTCCCGTTCGGCCTCGGCGGTGCCGACCGTGGCGTCGCGCTTGACCTCGGCGATCCGTCGCTGGCCCAGCGACTTCAGGTAGTCGTTGCCGTCCGAGATACCGGCGATCTTGAGGACGTCGACCTCCATGCCGATGCGGGCCAGGTCGCCGCCGGCCTCGTCGACCACGCTGCGGGCCAGGGTGTCGCGGTTGGAGTTGAGGTCCTCGACCGTCATCGTCGCGGTGATACCGCGCAGGCTGCCGGCCAGGATCTCGTTGATCTGGTGCTGTAGCTCGTTGAGGTCGGAGGTCAGGAAGCGCTGGACCGCGGTCTGCACCGCTTCGTCGGCCGAGCCGATCCGGACCAGCCCGACGGCCTCGACGTTGACCGGGACACCGTTGTTGGACAGCGCGTTCTGCAGGTTGATGCTGACGTTGAACGGCTCCAGGCTCATGATGTCGACGCGTTCGATGCCGGGCATCCGGAAGCGCGCACCGCCGCGCACCACCTTGGGCTGGCCGCGGCCGGTGAACACCGCGACCTCGTTGGGCGGCACCTTGATGTAGTTCTTCACGTACACCAGCGGCAGCACCACCAGCACCAGGATGGCGGCGACGGCGGCCAGGACGACGATCAGCAGCAGGGACACGGTGGCCTTCTTTCGGTCAGTGCTCGGGTACTGCGACGACGTGGACGTAATCGGAGTCGATATCGGCGATGTAGACGCGGGTGGACTTGGCCAGTGCGGCCGGTTCGGCGCTCTTGGCGCGGGAGAAGACCCGGTTGCCGTCGGCGTCGACGAAGGCGACCTCGCCCCAGCCGCCGGCCGGGACCTCCAGCGTCACCGTGCCGAGCAGCCCGATATAGGAGGACCGGCCCTTGTGCGAATTGGACTGCTGCCTGCGCAGGTAGGGCAGCAGCACCCCGTTG
>NZ_JBSFPX010000159.1:0-18211 GCF_053588415.1 Mycobacterium sp. NPDC003449 | reverse complement strand
AACTCCGCACGCTGGGCATCGCTGACCGGCAACGCGGCAGCTGTCATAACAGGCATACTACAAACTACCCCACTAATTCACAGACATACCACTAGGCGTGGGGTTGTTCGGCGAAACGCCGGAGTCGATGGGTCCTCGACTCCGGGTACTGGCTGGGAAGGGTCGTGTCAGTGGCAGCACGGCGCGTCAGGCGTTGGCCAGTTCTCTTCCGCCACTACGCAAGATTTCGGTGGGCCGCCACCGCGGCGGGATCCGTTCAAGCCGCGGCGATGGTCAAGATGTGCGTTGCTGATGCGACTGCGGTATTTCGCGTTTCGACGTGTGTGCCTACGAGCGGGTCCGCCGCGCTCAGATAGACATGGCGGTGGACTGGCGGGTAGAAGTGTTATTCCCCAGGAGCACGCACCGGACGCCAGAGCCAAGGTCAACTTCGGCAAGATCTAGCCGGTGCTGCGCGGCGTGGAAATCAAGTGCCGGATGTTCATGTAATGGCTATACCGCTCTGGCAAGGCCGGACTACTTCGAGTCTACGAAGCATCCGGAAAGCACTCCCGGAGGGCCGTCGCGGACCTTCTCCACGAACAGCGGATGCTTAGACAGCTTCCACAAATCTTGTTTGTGCGAAGCTAATCCGAATGCCCGCCACACCCGCAGAACCGTTGACTGACTCAATCCGAGGTGCTCGGCCATCGACCGGGTCGACCAGTGTGTGGCGTCGGCTGGGGTGGTCTCCAACGTGGCGGCGATCAGTGCCTCGATCTGCTCATCGCCCACCACTCGCGGACGGCCCGGCTGCGGCTCATCTAGCAACCCGTTTCAGCGAAACTCCACGAATCTGTTTCCCCACCTGCGAATCGTGCTGCGGTCTAACGCTGGCCGCTCGGTCACCTCAACATTGGTGCCACCGTCAGCAGCGGCAAAGACAATCCGCGCGCGCAGCGCCATGCCCGCAGCACCGGTACGTCGGCGAGTCCACCCCCTCCAACTCGGTACGCTCATCATCGCTCAACACGATCTCAGCGGCCCGCGGCGAGAGCATCACTCATCCCCCACCAAGAGAGAGTGAATTGACTCAGGACACTAGGATCCACACCACTTGCGGACCGCTGCTGATCCCGATACAAACCGACCACCTGGTCCGATTGGCATTGGGATCGCAGACCGGATGAACTTGGTTGCATGACAGGTTCATGCTCGACGTTCCGCCTCTGCGCTCCCATAGCTCGGCGGTCGACAGGAGAGGCGAGGCGACCTCAGGGCTTGTTCGTATTGCCGGCGTCGACGGGCAGTTGGACGCCGGTGATGTATCGGCTCTCGTCCGACGCCAAAAAGAGGACCGCGTGGCTAATCTCCACCGGCTGCAGGCTTCCGACCGGAGCCCAAGGCGTGTCGGGCTCGGTATCCAAATCGGGCAGAACGTTCACAGCTCCCGCCATGGCCCTGTCGTCTGCGGCGAAGATTGGCGCCGCCAGTGCGAAGCCCCGGCGCCCCATTCCCTCGGTGTTGACCCCCGTGGGATGAACTGTATTCACGCGGATCCGATGTGGCCCGAGTTCATTGGCGAAGGCGCGCATAAGGCCCACAACGCCGTGCTTCGACGCGGTGTAGTGAGCGTACGGAAATTGACCTCTAATACCCGCTGCGCTGCTCGTCAAGATGATCGAACCACCGCGTTTGGCCTCGATCATCGCCGGTATTGCACAGACGAGCGTATTCCAAACACCGCGTAGGTTGGTCTCGACGACGAAGTCGAACTGCTCGTTCGTGACCTCCCAGGAATGGCGGGCAATCGTCCACGCTCCGGCGTTGGCGCACACGACGTCGATGCGACCGAATTCGTCGAGGCCGCCATCGACCGCGGCCTGCACCTCCGCGCGGTTCCGGACGTCGGCCGCCACGGTCAAACAGGCTCCCCCCGCCTTCTCTACCAGTTCGCGTGTGGTCTCGAGATCGTCAGCCATCGCGGGCGGGAACTGTGCCGGTGCGCCGTCCTCGAATGGCCGTGCTATGTCGAGCGCGATGATCTTCGCGCCCTCTTGCGCCAGTCGAACGGCATGGGCCCTTCCCTGGCCCATACCTGCTCCCGTGATCAACACCACTTTGTCGTCGAGACGTCCCATGTCCAACCCTTTCGGTTTTCATCGCCCTTGGCCCGACGAGAGGGACGATCCCCGCCCGCCGCAGTCAGGTGAATTCTGCTTGTAGCTGTCGAGTTCGCGCCAAGGCAAGCCTATTCAGGAACCAAATGTGGTGAGCGATCGCTCACTCATCTCGATGTCGAATCTAGAGTGACTACTACACCGTTGTCAATGATCAGGAGCATGCCGAGTGCACGGTGTCAGATCGCTTTGGTGCCTTGCGCTGTTGTGGCAGATGCTAGATTTGCGCATCTCGCGAGGGACACATTTCACCACCACCCCTCAGCGCGGAGCGAACGGCACAGTGAACGAGCGCTCAGCATCGGCCGTCGATTTGTCCCCGTTGGCGATCGTGAAGCCCTCATACCCCATCTCAACAACACGGGCGAGGATCCGCCGGTAAAGCGGGGCTCCGCCCATGTACAACAACAGTCTTGGCTTGTCGCGGCCAGCCAAGTTGGAGTTGTAGCCGGTGAACCATGACTTTGCATGCCCGACGAGATAGCGCCTGAGCATGTCCGCCATGTGCTCCTGCCACCACCGCGCTGCTTCTCTGGTCACCTCGATCCGGTTCGCACCCTTCTCGAAGGCATGCGCGATCAGCGCAGTGGCCCAATCGACGCCATCCTCGAGCCCGCGTGGGAAGTTCGACGCGCCGGAGCCGGCCTGCGGGCCGCCGATCATGATCAAGTTAGGAAAGTCAGGGGTCTGGAACCCGAGGTAGGTGACCGGGCCGTCATGCCAGGCGTCGGCGAGCTTGACGCCTCCTCGGCCTTTGATATCGATATTGTCGAACGACCCGGTCATCGCATCGAATCCCGTGGCGAATACGATGGCGTCTACGTCGTAGGTGGCGTCACCGGTGACGATCGCAGTTTCCGTGACGCGCTCAACGGGAGTGTGCAACAAATCAACGAGATGGACGTTCGGCCGGTTGTAAACCTCAAGGTATCCAGACTCCAAAACCAATCGCCGACTACCGAATTCGTGGTCATGCGGTATGAGCTTCTCGGCCACCTCCGGGTCGTCGATTCGTTCGCGGTACTTTCCCGCGATGAACTCACACAGCTCCTTGTTGACGGAAGGGTCGATCAGGACATCCGCGAAGTTGCTGTACAGAATCGCGAATCCCGGTTCGTAGTAGAGCTTCTCCCACAGAGCGCGCCGTTCCTCCGCTGACACTTCGTAGGATTTGCGACCATCGGGTGCGTGAAGAAAACCCGCTGGCGTCTGGCGGCACAGGTCGAAGATCTCCCGATACCGCGTCTTGAGATCTCTCCGCTCGGGAGCAGTGATGGGCCTGTTTTGAAGTGGCACACACCAGCTTGGATGGCGCTGGAAGACATACAGTTGCTCGACTTCTCGAGCCAGCTCAGTGATGATCTGAACACCGGTGGAACCGGTGCCGAACACCGCTACACGCTTGCCAGTCAGATCGCTGATATCACTCGGCCAGCGCGATGAGTGCCAGCAGCGCCCACCGAACTTTTCGAGGTCCTTAATCTCGGGGGTGACAGGGATGGAGAGCAACCCCACGGCCGTGACAAGTAGCCTGCCGGCAAAAACCTCGCCCGTGACAAGCCGCACAGACCAACTAGGATCTTCTTCGATGTACGTGGCCGCCTCTACAACCGAGCCGAAGCGAATGCTTGGCCGCAAATCGAACATCTCTGCCATCCTGCTGAGGTAGCGTTGCACCTCAGGTTGACCCGCGAACAGCTCGGTCCAGTCCCATTCTTGCACAAGGCGTTCGGAGAAGGAGTACGCATACGTGTAACTCTCCGAATCGAACCGCGCTCCTGGATAGCGATTCCAGTACCAGACACCACCGACGTCATCGCCGGCCTCCAGTAGTACGACGTTCAGCCCCAGCTCCCGTAGCCGGTGCAGTTGATAGAGACCGGCGAATCCGGCGCCTACGACGATGGCATCGTACATAGATTTCCAAGCCCCTATGTCGTTAATGAGTGAATAATTACTCACCAATCGTAGGTGTGATCGCTACTTGTCGTCAAACGTCCACGTACGCGCACTCGACGAGTAGTAGCGACGACGGTGCGGGATCGGCCACACGCCCTCTTGACTTCGCGAACTAAGTGAGTGATTATTCACTCGTTCGGGTTGCTGCATGGATCGGAGAGTGCATGGTGTCGGGTCCGCTCAAGGGCGTGCGAGTGGTTGACTCCTCCATCATCATGGCGGGACCGTTCGCGACGATGATCCTCGCCGAACAGGGTGCCGACGTAGTGAAGGTGGAGGGGCGCGACGGGGACCCCTCGCGCTGGCAAATGGGCCGTTCGGAGCACACCATCTTTCCGCTTGCGTTCAACACCAATCGCGCGAAGCGGTCCTTGGCTGTGAATCTGAAGCATCCCAAAGGCGTTGAAATCGTCCAACGGCTGGTCAGTGAGGCCGACGTATTCGTGGAAAACTTCCGGGCCGGAGTTGCCGACCGACTGGGCCTAGGATATGCCGAGTTGTCGAAGGTGAATTCGCGACTAATCTACGTGCGTGTCAACGGATTGGGAAGGCAGGGGGCAGGAAGCTCTCGGCGGGTTTATGATCCGGTAGCTCAGGCGCTGGCAGGTGTATGCGCGGTGCAACGCGATGAACAATCGCCTCGTTTGATGAAGACGTTGCTCGCCGACAAAATCACGCCAACCCTTCTCGCGCAGGCGATCACTGCTGCGCTCTATGAACGCGAAAAGTCCGGACAGGGACAATTTCTCGAACAGTCGATGTTGCATTCGGTGGTGTGGTGGATGTGGCCGGACATGATGGCGAACCGCACATACACTGCCGACGATGCCACAGTTTGCGAGTCGAATGTCTATGACCGCCAAGCCAGACCGATCTATGCGACCTCTGACGGTCACGTCCTGGCCGTGATGTACTCCGACCTTGAGTGGCGCGAACTCTGCCGTGGCCTCGGTAGAGGTGACCTCGCAGACGACGAACGCTTCGCGACCACAGACGCCAGGGCCGCCAACCGTATCGCGATGGAGTCGATCCTGACCGATGAATTCGCCAAAGGCTCCACGTCGGAGTGGAACCGACGGCTAAGTCAGACCGATGCCGCCTTCGCCGTGGTCAACACACCGGATACCTTGCTTCACGATCCGCAGATCCTCGCAAACGACGTATATACACAGTTCGACGACCCCGTTCTCGGTCAAGTGAGGGCGCCAACCCCTTTCGCACGGTTCGATCGGACACCGGCGGAGACCGCAGTCAGCCCGCAGATTGGGCAGCACAGTCGCGTCATCTTGCAAGAGCTTGGATACGCCCTGCGAGACATCAGCCAACTTCAACGCCTGGGAGTGATTGGATGAAGCGGCTCCCCTATTGACCCTATATTGACTGATCGGATGGACCCGACGCCTTCTGTCTGCGGTGTGCCCGCAGGCGAATGTGTGATGAAAGGCGCGATCTCGGCTGCACCGCCGCCGAGTAGTCAAGTCACACTGAGGAATATCTTTCCCGAAGGACCAGCTTCAGGATTTTGCCGTTGGCACTCAGCGGCATGTCGTCGACGAAGTCAACTGCCTTCGGCACCTTGTAACCGGCAAGGCCACGCCGGCAGACTTGCAGGATGTCCTCGCCCGAAAGCGACGACTTCGAGTTAAGCTCAACGATCGCTCTCACCTCCTCGCCCCAATGCTCGTGAGGGACTCCGATAACCGCCACCTGCGCGACTTCGGCCATCGTCTCTATGACCCGTTCGATCTCACGCGCATAGACATTAAAGCCGCCCGTGATGATCATGTCCTTGATGCGATCAACGACGCGCAGATATCCGTCGCCGTCAAACACTCCCACGTCACCTGTGTGGTGCCAGCCGCCTCGCTGCGTATCGTGTGTCAACGAATCATCTTGCCAATAACCGCGCATCACCGAATCCGCCCGCACACAGATCTCGCCGACGTGCCCCTGTTGCACCGGTGCGCCATCAGAATCTTCGAGACGCACTTCCACTCCAGGTTGCACCTTGCCGACCGTCTCCAGGATCTCTGGACGCCCTGTTATCGCAAGTTGGTGATCCCACGGCGTGAGCATCGTGACGTTCGGAGCTTCCGTCTGACCGAACCCCTGAAAGAACCCGCAGTCGAATCTTTCGATCGCCCGCCGCAGGAGCTGAACCGAGATCGGGGCCGCCCCCGTCAGGATCCACTTCAGTCGCGGATAGTTTCGATCGACGCCGCCTTCGACCTGTAAGCAAGAACTGATCATTGTTGGTACGAGAGATGTGGCTGCGGCGCCGCACTCGAGGGCCGTGAGCGTAGCCTTCGCATCGAACTTCTTCTCGAGTTGAATACAAGCGCCGTTATAGATGGCGTTCATGCACACGTACATTCCCGCTGCGAGGTTGGCAGGTAGGGACAAGTGCAACTGGTCGCCGGGGTCGAGGCGAATGCCCATCATCTGCCAGCGACTCCAGTTCGCAAGTGCCGCGGCGTGGGTGATCACAGCCCCTTTCGGGCGACCAGTCGTGCCACTCGTGTACACCTGAAACGCGTCGAAGTCCGCGTCGATCACCGGTAGGTCAGCGTCCGAATGGAAGACCCGGACCATCTCCTCGACAGGAACCGTGTTGTGGGGTCCGGAACCGCGAAGTACCAATGTAATTGGTTCGAGGTCGTGCAGATCGCCGTCATCGAGAACATCAGCCAGCGCGAGCACGACCCGCGCCCCGCTGTTGTGAATGATGTACCGGCGCTCCTCGGCCGCCAGCCGGGTGTTGACGGGTACCCAAGCGGCACCGGCGTATGCGGCCCCGAAATAACCAAGGAGAAGTTCGATGCTGTTGGTGGCTAGCACCGCGACCCTATCGCCGGGAATGACACCGCGCTCAACCAGGATTCGACCCAGCTGCCGAGCGTCGGCGCGCAATTCTTGGTAAGTGATCGTTCTCCGGTCATCGCGCGCGAGGTGCGCGTCGGGTGTCGCACGGGCCCAGTAGTCGAGTAGGTCCGAGACCAACACGTCGAATGCCTTTCGTCGATTACACGTGACTAGATGGAGAGCCAGTACCCGGAAGCGCAGCGCGCATGGGCTCGCGCGGGCATGGCGAGTGAAGTCTCGCTCGCTTTACGACCTCGTGTCAAGATTCGCCACGACCAGCGGTGGCGAGACGGCTTCGGTTGACGCAAGGAAGCTCCGCGTCTAGCGTGGCGATAGTGAGTGAGTAATTGCTCATCATTCAGCTGACCTCTCGCGACTGGATGGGCGCGGATGAGGTCAATGCCGAGCCGGACAGGAAGAGCATGTGACAACAACATTCGCGACCTGCTACGTTGAGTCAGACGGTGGAGTTGCGCGCCTTGTGCTGAACCGACCGTGCCGTCGCAACGCGGTTGACTCCGCCCTATTCGATGATCTTCAGAGGGCCCTCGATCTCATCGACCAAGACGACAGTGCTGTGGTCATCGTTAAGGGCAACGGAACCTCGTTCAGCATCGGACGCGACATCAAGGAGGCCGTCCCGAAGCCAGACGACGACGGTCGTCAGCCGCGTCAATGGCAGGACCACACTCGCGCGTCGGCTACTGCCCGGGATTTCACGCGCTTGTGGCAGCTATCCAAGCCGACGATCGCCCAAGTACACGGCTTCTGTATCGGCGAGGGTTGCGCACTGGCCATGCAGTGCGACCTGGTCTACTGTGCAACCGACGCGATCCTCGGACAGCCACAGGTGCATACAACCGGCATGACACCCGAATTCGCGAACTGGCCGCTGACCATCGGGTTACGAAATACCAAAGAGCTACTGTTCACCGGCGATGTCGTCGACGGCGCTGAGGCAGCCGAGATGGGCATGGTGAACCGAGCGCTCGATCCAACAGAGCTCGAGGCATACGTCGAGTGGGTTGCGACCCGAGTCGCTGCTGCGCCCAGAGGGATGGCCCCAGTCACCAAGCTCGCCGCCAACGAGGCAGCCGACGCCATGGGCTACAGGCAAATGCTCTCGGCGGCAGCGCATGCCTCGGTACTTCAACGGTCTCTGCCAGCGTGTCGCGCCGCCACCGATCGGCTACGCGAACTGCCTCAACCCGAACTGGCTCTCGGCCAACTGGATGACGACATCGCAACACTGCGGCCGCGACGCGGGCTCTGGAACGAACAGAGAGGAACCGAGGGCAAGAATGCCAACGCGCAGTAGGCAAGCGGATGCCGGCCTCGGTACGCCCCTTGACGGCCTTCGCGTCCTCGATCTCAGTCAGGCGATCTCGGGGCCGTTCATTGGCCGGATCTTTGCAGATCTCGGCGCAGACGTCGTGAAGGTCGAATGGTCCAACGGTGACACCACCAATCGATTCGGACCCAGAACTGGTGGTATCACCGGCTTGTTCACCCACATGAACGCTGGGAAGCGGGGCGTGGGCATCAACCGCGCGTCTCCCGGCGCAGCGGAGCTCCTCCTCGATTTGGCGGGTAGAGCCGACGTGGTCATCGAGAATTTCCGTCCAGGCGTGCTAGATCGCGCCGGTCTGGGTTACGCCGACATGGTCGCGATGAACCCAGCTCTGATAGTCATCTCTATCTCCGGTTTCGGTCGCAGCGGTCCGGACGCGCACCGTCCTGCCTATGCCCCGGTCATTCACGCCGAATCCGGGCTACTTGCCCGTTTTGCGCAAGCGGATGGCCGTCAGCCGAGCGATATTCCGTTCGCACTCGCCGACCAGGTGGCCGCATTGCACGGCGCGGTGGCAATATTGGCGGCTCTTCGACATCGCGAGTGCACCGGGACCGGACAACACATCGACATGAGCATGCTCGAGGCGATGGCGGCCACCGACGATCACATCTCCGACGCCATTGACGGCAGAACTGAGATCACCGAGTCACGCGGTCTGGTCTGGGCCGCACACGGCGGGCCAATCTTGGCATCGCTGGATGCAAAGGCCATGTGGCACCGGTTATCTCAGTACGCCGGCCTCGTCGATCCAACTCCAAAGGACGCCGATTTGGCGAGTAAGATCGCGGCGCGAAAGCAGCGAATAGCCGGATGGATCGCATCCTTCTCCGACCGGCATGCTCTAAAGCGCGAGATGGACCGCGCCGGAGTCCCATGGGGAGAACTGAGGTCAGCGTCGACCGTGTTCGAATCACCCTCTCTGAAGGCGCGCGGATGCACAACCGATGTAGACGACCACATCGGTGGAACGCGAAGCGTCATCCGAATGCCCTACCGCTTCTCGGCTGCGCGCTCTGACGTAGCCGGTGCGGCACCGACACGCGGACAACATAACCTGGAAGTGCTCTTCGATTGGTTGGAGTTGGGGCCGCTGGATGTCGCCAGCCTCATTGCAAAAGGAGTCCTGCAGCCTGCCGGAAACCCCACGAAACCGGTGACGACCGATGGTGTCGTCGGAAGTGCGTAACATTCGTGGTCCGCCGCTTTCGCTCCACAGCACCGCTATCCGCGAAAGGGCACGGTCGAGCGCCCTGCCCTTGGTGGCGGTTTGCCCTCGGTAGCCCCGACGGCGTATCAGACTAGCTAATACTCTCGACCAACTTCGCTCCTTGAGTTCAGATAGGGTGATCGAAATCGAATGAAGCACATACAGTTTGATGATTGCTATGTCGAGCTGAGCGGCGCGATAGCTCGAATCGTCCTCGATCGGCCCGATCGCCATAACGCCATCGGCCCGCGTATGGAAGCCGAGTTCCAGCAGTGCCTCGACATCGTCGAGGCTGACGGCGCATCTCGCGTGGTGGTGGTAAAGGGGAATGGGCGGTCATTCTGCTCGGGCTACGACTTGCGCGATCACGTCGTCGGCGTTGGCGGCTCGGCCCCCAAACGCCGAAGCCAGTGGGACGACCTGACATGGACGGACGCCACCGCACGCCGATACGAGCGATTGTGGCGACTCAGCAAGCCCACTATCGCGCAAGTGCACGGCTACTGCGTGGCGGGTGGCTGCATGGTCGCTTTGCAGTGCGACCTGGTCTACGTCGCCGACGACGCGATTATCGGTCAGCCACAGGCCCGTACGCTCGCGATGATGGCCGGCTTCGTCAACTGGCCGCTCACCATCGGCACCGGCGCGACCAAAGAACTGTTCATGACCGGCGACCTGATCGACGGAACGGAGGCGGCCGCGCTCGGCATGGTGAACAAAGCCCTGCCCGCCGCCGAACTGCAGGCGTACGTCGAATGGACCGCGGCGCGGATCGCCGCGATGCCGGAAGGCTCGTGTCAGATCGCTAAGCATGCCGTCAACGAGGTGGCCGACGCCATGGGCTATCAGGGCGTCAATGCTGCCGCCACTCACGGTGTTGTGCTACATCACTATCTGCCGGCAAACGCTCAGTTCAAGGAACAGGTACGCTCCGCGGGACGAGCGCGCGAGGCCGTCTCGGCGCGTGACGCCCAACATGGCGGGATGGTGCCGCGCCGACGGGTGTGGCAGTCGATGAGAGACGCACTCACGGACGGCGCTTGATTCCCGCCCTGTCACACGGTCGAGTTAGCATCGGTACGACCGCAACAGGTCGTCCGCCGCAGGCCGAGAAGAGTTCTGCCGCAGCGCTTCCGATATAACGCACTCGGCGACGCAGAACGACTATTCCCGCGGTTGTTAGAGCCGGTACGTTTTGGCGATGATGTCTCGTTGCATCTCGTTCGTCCCGCCGTATACCGAAGACGCAAGGCTTTCGCGCACCATGCCCTCCATTTCGTATTCGGTGGCGTAGCCGTAGCCGCCCATCATTTGCATGCCGCCCAAGGTCACCTGCTTGACGACCTCCGTGACCTTTAACTTCGCCATGGAAGAATCGCGAGCAGCCGTCGCGATGGACGACGGATCAGAGTCGATTGCCTGTGCAACCTCGTACGTTAACAGCTCGGCGCACCTTATCTCCGTGGCCAGATCGGCGATCCGGTGCTGGATAACTTGATTCCCAGATATGGGGCGTCCAAATTGATTTCGCCCGCGAATGTAGTTCAGGGTGTAGTCGAAGCTCCGTTTCGCCAGCCCGAGCATGACCGCTGCCAGATGCAGGCGCTCGCCGTTCAGGCCGGACATTAGCTGTTTCCAAGCTCGCCCCGGCTCGCCCACCACTGCTTCGTCGGACACGAAGCAGTCGGCAAAGTAGACGTCGTTCGTATCGTTACCCAGCAGCGTCGGTAGAGGTTTGACCTGAACGCCTTCCGCGTCGGTCGGGACAAGCAACATAGTGAATCCGTCATGCGACCCCGCAGGATCCCCGGTACGCGCGATGACCAAGATGTACGCCGCGAAGTGTGCGTTTGAGATGAAGGTTTTGTGCCCGTTCACCAGGTATCCACCATCTACCTTCTTCGCCTGAGTGCGGATGCCCGTCAGATCGGATCCGGCATCGGGTTCGGTCATCGCAATGGCGCACACCTGGCCCTGACAAATACCGGCCAAGATTCGCTTCTTTTGCTCATCGGTGCCGAACCTGGCGACTGGGCCAGCGACGATCGCGCTGGTGCCAAAGCCCGAGACGGGCAACGCGCCCTTCGATGTCTGCTCGAAGAAGATGCACCGGTCGACCAATCCGCCGCCGGAGCCACCGAACGCTTCGTCGATACCCACCCCTAGCCAGCCCATACTGGCCAACTCCGCATAGATCTCGTCATTGTGCTTGTCGACGCCGCCGTTAGTCAGACTTCGCAGCCGCTGCGAATCGCCGACACGCTGCTTGCAAAACGTCGCAATCAAATGAGCGAAGTCAATCTGAGTCTCGGTGAACCTCATCGATACGTCTCCTAAGAACAGTTTGTTGCGCGAGAAGTCACGCCTGGCGGCGGCGCTTCGCCGAATCGGAACAGGCGGATTTCTTAGATACCGGTCCGCGAAGCGGCACGTTACTACGATAACCAATCGGCGTTGGTTTTTCTTCTCGAATGCTGACTGAAACCGGGACAGCGACGGAGATCACAGACGGTCGCACGGTCCATCAGTGACTACACGCACCGGGCCCAAAGTTCCGGTCCACGCTCAGTCTGTAACTCAACGAACGCTCTGAGTGCGTAACCGAACGTCGTTTAATAGCATGGTGTAGGTTCTATGCCGACAAGACGGAGGGATGTACGCATGGCGCGACCGAAAGTTCCGCTGATTTCGAAGCGCAAGGCGCTGGAGACGGCGTTGAAAATTATCGACACAGAGGGGATAGCTGCGCTCAGCATTCGCCGTCTTGCTGTCGAACTTGACGTAAATGGGGCGTCGCTCTACTACCACTTTCGGAACAAAGAAGAAATCGTCGTAGGTGCAGCACGACTCGCCCTCGCGGACGTTCACACACCGGCGACCGGGGACCAACCGTGGCGCGTGTGGATACTGCGTAACTGCCGTGCGTTACGCAAAGCTCTCATCGAGCACCCCGATAGCGTGCCTGTCATGCTGCGAATGGGCGCCCTACAGATAAACCGTGATCAGGTCGCGAAAACGGTCGACCTGCTGCAGAAGGAGGGCGTGCCTATCGGCGCGATAGTGCCCATGATGGAGGCCCTAGAACTCTACGCCGTGGCAAACGCCTTGCAGACGGGTTCGGCAACCGCTGACATGGCCCTGATCGAGCACGAATCGGTGCCCCCCAACGTGCGTGCGGCATATGCAAATCGAGCGCTTTCGTCCGATGAGGTCTTCGACAAGGTATGTGGCCACATCATAGATACCATTGTCTCTATCGCGGCCGAGCGTGCCACCTCGATCCCGGTCGATGCGCCTGACGCCGAACTAGCTAAGCCGTTGTCACGCAAGCGGTCACCGGCAAAGTCCCAGGCGGCGGTTGTCGCCGGCCGCGCGGGCACCACAGCGAAAGCCAAGAAGGTAGCAAAGGGGCGGAGCTCACGCCGAGCTGTCTAGCTGTGCGCCTTCGGAGCGCTCTCGTTCTTGACGATCTCATTGCCACCCAGTGGCTTACTGCCGCGTGTTAGTCACGAGCAAAGTGATTGATGACCGTCGGCCGAACGAGACTCCTATCTAGCGGATTTCTCCAGGATGTGGATACCACAGGCCGAGCCCAGACCAATGACGTGCGCCAATCCTACCGATGCACCCTCAATCTGGCGATCACCCGCCTCGCCGCGCAAGTGCTGGGCGATCTCGAAGACATTCGCGATACCAGTCGCCCCGATCGGATGTCCCTTGGACTGCAGACCACCCGAGACGTTGACTGGGAGGCGACCGTCTCGCCACGGCGCTCCGGATTCGAAGAAGTCCACCGCACCGCCGCGCTCGCACAACATGAGATTGTCGTAGTGCACCAATTCCGCAGTGGCAAAACAGTCGTGTAATTCGACGAGATCCAGGTCGTGCGGTGCGACGCCGGCCTGCTCATAGGCGATACGAGCTGCGTTGCGCGTCAGCGTGTTGACATCGGGCAGCACCTGGCACGCTTCCTCGTAAGGATCACTAGTCAATACCGATGCCGAGACCTTGACCGCCCTCCGACGCTGTTCCGGATCCAGCGTCGACAGACGCCTACCGCTGACGACCACTGCGGCAGCTGCGCCGTCTGCGTTCGCCGAGCACATCGGCCGGGTATTCGGATAGGCGATCATCGCGTCGTTCAGAATCTCCTCAAGACTGAGTCGACGCCGGTACGCGGCTAGCGGATTCAGCGTCGAGTGTGCGTGGTTTTTCTCCGATATACGCGCAAACAACTCTCGACTCGTAACTCCGCAACGGGTTTCGTAATCGAGACCGATCTGCGCGAACACGCCGGGCATCGTCTCGGTGCCGACTAGGCCGTCGAGCGGTGCCACCGCGCCGTACCGGCCCTGCGGAATCCACTCCCTCGCGACACCGGCAGACGTTGAGCCGGCCAGCAAGCCGGCACCTGCGAGCTTCTCGACGCCTACGGCGAGTCCAAGATCCGCCTCGCCAGCCTTGACTGCCATGATGACCGTCCGCAAGGCAGTGGCCCCGGTCGCGCAAGCATTGGCCACGTTATACACCGGGATGCCGGTCTGACCGATCTGCTTCTGCAATTGCTGGCCTAGCCCCTGCTGTGCGTAGACAAGATTGCCGCAGGCGAGGATTCCGATGTCGGACACCTCGATACTCGCATCGCCGAGGGCGCTCATTGCCGCCTCGGAGGCCAAATCCATCAGGTCGAGCTGCTTGTGCTTCCCGAACATCGTCATCGACACTCCGAGTATCCAGATGTCGTCGTTGCTCATTCGGAACTCCCTATCGTGTCAGGTTCGAAGCCGAAACCCACAGCCTCGCGGCCCGCATCATCCAACCCCAAAGACATAGTGACGAGTCGTACCGGCATATGTACACGGACGTGTTCCGCGTCGGGCGGAACATTTACGACATTGGCTCGCACGCTAGTACCACCACAGTCGATCACGGCAGCTACAAAGGGCACAGTTATTCCTGGGGCGGCCGCGTGCACGATGGTGAAAGTGCGCACCGACCCCGACCGGGGCAATGGCACACGATGGAACCGGCGCTGGAAGCATCGAGCGCAGGCATTCCTGCGATCGAAATACCGAGCGCCGCACCCATCACATTCGCGCGCAACAAGGTACGAATCGGTCTCGTCGACCACCAGATAGTCGACGAGCGGGATCCGCGGTGCCGCCGATTCGCCCGCGACGCTCGACGAAATCATAGTCGCCTAGCGCGGATCACGAGCCGACCACGGGCTCGCCGGTGGATACATCGGCCTCACCCTTCAAGGTCACTGTGCCGTCAGCCAGCCGGACCTCTAAACCGACGGTGGCGACTCGCTCACCGTTCGCGTCTGCGACTTTGGTGACGATGCCTGTGCAGACCGGCGTTGCACCAACCGGTGTGATGGAAACGAAACGTGCTCTCAGCGAACGGATTTGATCTTGCGGAACCCATTGAGTTACGAGTCGTCCCAGGTACGCCATCGATAGCATGCCGTGCGCGAAGACGTCACCCATGCCGGCGCTACGCGCATAGTCAACGTCGATGTGAATGGGATTGTGGTCGCCCGAGCCGCCCGCAAATAGCGCCAGAGTTGTCCTGCTGATCGCGCCTAATCGCAACTCCGGCAACATCGTTCCGGTTTCGAACTCGAGATCGACGGTCATTTGCCCTCCTGTGGATTGGTGAAGACCAGCAGTGACTGCAGATCGGCGACAGCTCCGTCGTCGTCGGTGACCGTGGTTCGGACGACGACAAATTCCAGGGCGCCGGACTTCTTCTGATAGACCTCGCCAATCCGCGGGCTCAGTTGCAGTGTCTGTCCGGCGAACGTCATCCGGTGGTAACGGAATTTTTGTTCACCATGCAGCAGACGCCTCAGGTCAGCTCCGGCACCGACAAGCGCCCGCATCAGGTCGTCCCCTCCACTGGCATGGCTGGTCAAAAACGTGGGCGGCACGACAATATCGGGATAGCCAGCTTTCCTTGCCGCAGCGGCGTCGAAGTATATTGGGTTGTCCTCGCCGATCGCTTTGGCAAACAACCGAATTGGTCCGCGTTCGACATCTAGTGTGGTGGCCGGCAGTGTCGTTCCTGTGATCGCTGGGTCGATCATCGTCAGTGCAATTCCTCTCGTTGAAACGGAGCGTGATTTGGTTGCAACGGCAATCACAACTCGAAGGCCGCCTTGGCGCTGTCGGGCACGGTGAATCCTGTTTGGTCCAAGATTCGGTCGAGGTTCGCCGCAACGTCTTCGACGGTCAGATCCTCCGCACTGAAGCCCCTTGTCTCGGCGATGAAGACGGACTTCACCTGTCCGCCATACGCGCTCAACACCCTGCCCGACAGCCTGCACGACTCGTGCGCCAGGTAGGCCACCACAGGTGCAACTTGTTCCGGGCTGAGCCGACTCATCGCCTCACTCATCAATCCCTCTGTCAGACGACTGATGGAAACGGGCGCGATTACATTGGCCTTGATGTCGTGCTTCGACCCCTCGGCCGCGATCGACCTTGTCATGCCGACCAAGCCCATCTTGGCGGAGGAGTAGTTGACCTGACCGAAATTGCCGTAGAGCCCCGCTGCGGACGTGGTGTTGACGATCCGGCCGTGCCCGTTTTCCCTCATGTGAGCGAACGCCGGTTGAGACACGCAGAAAGCGCCGCGCAAGTGCACCGAGACTACCGAATCGAAGCTGTCCTGAGTCATCTTATGAAGCGTGCCGTCGCGGAGAATACCGGCGTTGTTGATGAGGACGTCTAAGCTGCCGAACGTGTCCAACGCTTTCTGAACGACCGCCCTGCCGCCGTTGGGAGTGGAGATATCACTGTGATCGGCGACCGCCGTGCCACCGGACCGCGTGATCTCTGCCGCCACTACTTCGGCCGCCGAAGCGGCACCCAGGTTTTCATCGGCTGCGACGCCGATGTCGTTGACAACCACACGAGCGCCGCGTGCAGCTAGCAGGTGCGCGTAAGCACGACCCAAGCCGTTGCCTGCGCCAGTGATGACTACCACCCGGTCGTGAAAATGCAACTTGCTCATGGTCCTAACTCCGATCAGTCATGAAGTGGGATGAAAGTAGACGTCAGGTGGGGCCGCCCGAACTGTGGTCGGACTCGCGGAGTTGGCGCCGCAGCAGTTTCCCGGTCTCGGTTCTCGGCAGGCTCTTGACGAACCGGATCTCGCGCGGGCACTTGACGTTGGACAGCGACGAGCGGCAGTGCTCAGTGAGTTCGGCGACCAAGTCCGGACCGCCGACCGTCGGTTCGACGAGCTGGACAATTGCTGTCACGCGTTGCCCGAGATCATCGTCAGGCTGTCCGATGACAGCAACATCGGCCACGGCGACATGCGTGGCCAGGACATCCTCTACCTCGCGTGGGTAGACGTTGACGCCGCCCGTGATGATTAAGTCTGTCCGGCGGTCCACGATATAGAGGAATCCGTCTTTGTCTAGGCGGCCGACATCGCCGAAAGTGCCCCAGCCGCGGTCGTTGTAGGCTGAGCCGACGCCGTCCGGGTTGCCGATATACTCGAAACGTCGGGGACTTTCGAAAAATATGTTGCCCTCGGAACCGGTGGGTTGCTCGTTGCCATCGTCGTCGAGGATCCGCAAAGGGCCGAGTAGCGAACGCCCGACGGTGCCGGGATGACTCAACCAATCCTCAGGGCTGCAGTAGACAACACCCAAGCCTTCGGTACCTGAGTAGTACTCGTGAATGATCGGACCGAACCAATCGAACATCGCTCGTTTCACCGACTCTCGGCATGGCGCCGCAGCCTGGATCACACATTCGAGTGAAGTCACGTCGGCCGCCTTCCGACTTGATACAGGCAACGCCAGTAGGCGTGTGAACATCGTCGGCACCATCTGCGTGTGCGTGACCCGGTAGCGTCGTATCTGCTCCAGAATGCCTTCGGCGTCGAACTTTCGCATGACGACGACCGTCGCCCCGATCTGGCCGACCGCGAGGACATAGTTCAATGGGGCGGCGTGGTACAGCGGTGCCGGCGAGAGGTAGACGCTGGACGGGGTGAACCCGAGGAGATAGCCGAGCAGAGCGACCACCGGCGACGGGTTGGTACCGAGAGCACCCTCGGATACCGTTGGCTTGATGCCCTTTGGCTTGCCCGTCGTCCCGGAGGAATAGAACAGCACCGAGCCCTCCACTGTCGGCACCAGCGCGGAGGGCTGATCGGAGATCTCGGCTGGCAGTCCATCTGTGAGGTCCACTTCAACGATGCGGACGCCGCCCTGCGCGGACGCCAGCTTCACGCGGATCTCCGGCGCCAACGTCGTCGAAAGCACGAGAACACTTGCCCCGGAGTTGCGAACGACGTATTCGATTTCGCTTTCCTTCAACGTGGTGTTGATAGGTGCGTAGACCAGCCCTGCGTAGTGAGCTCCCCAGAGCAGCTCGACGTACTCGACGCAGTTCTCCACACATAGCGCTACTGTGTCGCCGCACTCCAACCCCAGTGCCCTGAAGTACCTGGCGATTCTCCACGCGTCGAGGTCGAGTTCGCTGTAGCTGACGGATCTGCCCGTCGTGCCGTCAATCAACGCCACAGCGTCCGGTCGCACAGCCGCGTGATGTCCGGGGTAGTGCTCGCCGAAGCTGATCATCAACTTGCGCTCCGATCCGTTGTCATGGGTCTTGTTATCGGTAGTGATTATTCGGTTACAGAACA